>USMR01000064.1 GCA_900555815.1 uncultured Collinsella sp. | reverse complement strand
TCATGCGGTCCTGCTGGACGGAGTGCGCGCAACGGACAAGAATCCAGCCGAGCGGCGCTCCTCACAAAACTGGATTGGCCCCTCAGGCTGCACCATTGCAACCGCATCGTTTGTCCCTCCAAACATTGAAGATTTGAGTAACACGCTCCAGGACCTCGAACGCTTTATCAATGAGCCTCAAGTCGAAATGGATCCGATTGTGCGGGCGGCGCTCGTCCATTACCAATTTGAAACTGCCCATCCATTCCTAGACGGAAACGGTCGCCTGGGCAGGCTTCTCATTACACTTATGCTCATCAATGATGGCGTTCTTCATTCTTGCTTGTTCTATCCATCGTTCCAGTTCAAGAAAAATCGAAGCGAGTACTACCGGCAACTCACATCCGTAAGGGAGAGAGGCACTTACGAGGAATGGATAGAGTTTTTCTGCAACAGTCTTCTCGAGAGTGCGAAGGACTCGGTAGGGTCTTTAAAAAACCTTGTTGACCTCCATAACCGTTCCACAGCAACCATTACCGAAAATCTCGGAAGGACTGCTGCAAACGGGCAAAGGCTGTTGGGCATTCTTGAAGAGCACCCCATCGTCGACACCGCATTCATCGCTGCCCAACTCGATATCGGCAGGAGTACCGCGAGCTCGCTCGTCAAATCATTTGAAGAATTGGGTATCCTCCGTCCTCTCGACGAGTCAAGACAGAGATACCGGCAGTACGGGTATGAAGAGTATCTTTCGATTCTCAGGGAAGACGCCGAGCCGATTAGATAGGCATCGCAGCCCAGGCAAATTAAAGCGAGCGCGGATAATCTCCCACTTTGAGCCCGCACACAGGCCAAAAACGGGAGATTATCCACGCTCATTCCTGAGTAGTCATTTATGAACGTCCCCAATGCCCACCAATTCGGAGCAAGACGACGCCGCAGGTAGAGAACGGACAGCGAGCGGGTCGCATTTGAGACAAGGTGACGTGAAACGAAAGGGCGCTGACCTTCTGGTCGCGCCCTTGAAGTTGAACGTCAGATTGTCCAAATGCGGCCCGCGCAGCGTCACGCAGTTACGGCGTTTGGTAAAACGCCGTAACTAACGTGCTCCGTACTGCTCGTAGTAGGCGTCGATGGCGGTCTTGAGCTCGTCGTCGATGACAACCTTGCCGTCGATCTCGTGGTTGTAGAGGGTCTCGACGACCTCAGCCATGGAGACGATGCTCGCGACGGGGAAACCGTACTTGGCCTCGATCTCCTTCTGTGCGGTGGTCACGCCGCCCTTGCCGACCTCCATGCGGTTGAGAGACACAATGAGGCCCTTGATCTCGACATCGGCAGCAGCCTTGACCTTGGGATAGGTCTCGTCGATGGACTTGCCGCTGGTGGTAACGTCCTCGACCATGACCACACGGTCGCCGTCCTTGGGCTCATAACCCAGCAGGTTGCCCTTATCGGCACCGTGGTCCTTGGCCTCCTTGCGGTCGCAGCAGTACTTGACCTCCTTGCCGTACAGCTCGTGGTAGGCAATTGCGGTCACGACGGCCAGCGGAATACCCTTGTAGGCCGGTCCAAACAGCACATCAAAGTCGTCGCCAAAGTTATCGTGGATGGCCTGGGCGTAATACTCGCCCAGCTTCTTGAGCTGATAGCCCGTCACGTAAGCGCCGGCGTTCATAAAGAACGGGGACTGACGGCCGCTCTTGAGCGTAAAGCTGCCGAACTTAAGGACGTCGGACTCGACCATAAACTTGATGAACTCTTGCTTGTAAGCCTCCATGCGGGCTCCTCTCGTAATCGCGTACGTGCCTTCCAGTTTAGCGCAGGCGAAGCGTAGATGCGGGCGCGCTTTGGGGCCACGGCATTCTGTAAAGGCTTTGTCAGGGGGAATGGTTTTCCGAACAATGGGGTTGACATGTCAAACTCCCTCATCAAGAATACGGGCGGATTAAAAAGGGGTACGAGATACCCAAAGCGCGCTGCGCTCAGCCTTTAGGAGGTGTGCCATGGAAGGCAGTCCTAGTCGAAAAACCTGCATGTCACCCTCGGCACGCCGCGAGGACTCCGCACACGCATAAACGCCACCGGCAGATCGCCAAAACCACCGCAAAGGCGCGCTGCACCCTTTGTGGGCTCAAGAGCTTGACGTGAGCGACATCTAGGTTTTTTGAAGCAAATACGACACGTACGCTAACTCCCCTCAACAAGGAGGACCCTATGCTGATGCTCAAAACCGTCACGGTACTCGAAGCCATCTCCAAGCGCCGCCGCACGGCGCGCCCTGCCGCTCATACCGGCCTATCCAAGAACACCATATTCGCCGCCACCCATAGTGCCGAGGACGCCCTCGTACTGCTTGACGCCACGGCAAACGGCCTCACCGTCGAGCAGGCAACTGAGCGCCTGAACGCCGTCGGCCCCAACACCATCGAGGCAACGACCAAAACGCTCGCCCGCCGCATCGCCGACGCGTTCATCGATCCCTTCGCCGGCATCCTCGCCGCGCTCGCACTGGTCTCGCTCTACATCGACGTGCTCGCCGCACCCGAGCCGCAGCGCGACCCCTCCACGGTCATCGTCATCGGCATCATGCTGCTGGTATCGGGCGGCATGAAGTTTATCCAGGAAGCCCGCAGCGGCAATGCGGCCGAGGCCCTCAAGGACCTGGTCTCCAACACTTGCACCGCCCTGCGCGACGGCGAGCGCATCGAGATCCCCTTCGACGAGCTCGTCCCCGGCGATGTAATCCGTCTCTCTGCCGGCGATATGGTGCCGGCAGATGCCCGCATCATCACCGCGCGCGACCTGTTTGTGATCGAGTCCGCACTCACCGGCGAGAGCGAGGCCGTCGAGAAGACCACCGCCGTCACCCTCGTCGAGGGCGCCGACGGCTCCGCACTGCCACTCTCCGCCTGCAAGAACATCGTCTTTACCGGCACCTCCGTGCAAAACGGCACCGCCATGGCGCTTGTCGTTGCCACCGGCTCGGACACCTACCTGGGCGGCATCGCCAAGATGCTCAACGGGCGCGGCGAAAAGAACGCGTTTGATCGCGGCGTCTCGAGCGTCTCCATGTTGCTCGTACGCCTCATGCTCGTTATGGCGCCGGCCGTCTTTGCCATCAACGCCACCACCAAGGGCAACGTCATCGACGCGCTGCTGTTCGCCACGAGCGTGGCCGTGGGCATCACGCCGCAGATGCTTCCCGTTATCGTGACCACGAGCCTATCGCAGGGCGCCAAAGACCTCGCCCGTCGCCAGGTTATCGTCAAGGAGCTGCCGGCGATTCAAAACCTCGGCGCGATGGACGTCCTGTGCTGCGACAAGACCGGCACCCTCACCGAAGACCGCATCGTGCTCGAGCGCTATCTCAGCACCGACGGCAACGAAGACGCACGCGTGCTGCGCCATGCATTTTTGAATAGCTTCTTCCAAACCGGCCTCAAAAACCTTATCGACCTGGCCGTAATCGACCGTGCCGATGTGACGCCCTCGACCGTCGTGCCCGATTCTATGCTGGGCCAGAGTCTGCGCGACCGCTATACCAAGGTCGACGAGGTTCCCTTCGATTTCTCGCGCCGCCGCCTGAGCGTAGTTGTCGCCGACGCCCAAGGCAAAACCCAGATGGTTACCAAGGGAGCTGCCGAGGAAATGCTCGAGATCTGCTCCTTTGTCGAGGTCGATGGCATCGCCCAGCCACTCACCAACGAGAACCTCGCCCAGATTCGCAAGCAGGTCGCCGGACTTAACGCCGAGGGTCTGCGCGTGATTGCCGTGGCGCAGAAGACCAATCCGCGCTGCGTGGGCGAGTTTGGCATCGCCGACGAGTGCGACATGGTGCTGATGGGCTTTTTGGCCTTCCTCGATCCGCCCAAAGCAAGTGCCGCGGGCGCCGTCGCCACCCTCGAGGCCAAGGGCGTGGCGGTCAAGGTCCTAACCGGCGACAACGACCGCGTCGCCGCCACCGTCTGCGAGCAGATTGGTATCGATGCGAGCAACGTCTTGCTCGGCTCCGAGATCGATGCGCTCGATGACGCCGAACTTGCCGAGCGCGCCGAGAAAACCCACCTCTTCGCCAAGCTCTCGCCGCTGCAGAAGGCGCGCCTGGTACGTGTCATGCGCGAGATGCTCGGCCACACCGTGGGCTTTATGGGCGACGGCATCAACGACGCCGCCGCCATGCGTGCGAGCGATTGCGGCATCTCGGTCGATTCAGCCGTCGATATTGCCAAGGAATCCGCCGATATCATCTTGCTTCAGAAGGACCTGGGCGTGCTCGAGCGCGGCATCATCGAAGGCCGCCGCACTTACGGCAACCTGCTCAAGTACCTCAAGACCACGGTGAGCTCCAACTTTGGCAATGTGCTGTCCGTGACCGTCGCGAGCCTGTTCTTGCCGTTTTTGCCCATGAGCGCCCTGCAGCTGGTACTGCTGTCGCTGGTCTACGAGATCGTGTGCATCGCACTGCCGTGGGACACCGTCGATGACGCCTGGACTGCCCGCCCGCGTGCCTGGGACGCCGCGTCCATCAAGGGCTTTATGCTCGAGCTGGGCCCCGTGAGCTCGCTGTTTGACATCGTGACCTTCGCCGCGCTCTTCTTTGTCGTGTGCCCCGCCGCCGTGGACGCAAGCTGGTCCGAGCTTGCCGCCGCGGGCGACGTCGCGGGTATGGCGACCTTTGCTGCGCTCTTCCAGAGCGGCTGGTTTGTCGAGTCCATGTGGTCGCAGACACTCGTGGTCCACATGTTGCGCTCCCCGCATCTGCCGAGCCCGCGCGACCACGCCGCGCCCGCATTGTGCGTTCTTACCGTGCTGGGCCTGGCGCTCGTCACCTGGCTGCCGGCAAGCCCCATCGCCGATGCGCTCGGCCTCATGCCGCTGCCCACGAGCTTTTTTGGGCTGCTCATTGGCATCGTTACCGCCTATATCGCGCTCACCCAGCTGGCGAAGCGCCGCTACATTGCCCGCCACGGCGAGCTGCTGTAGCAAGTAGACGGAAAACACCCTGCCAGCTGCCGTTGCCACTACCACAGCTGCCAACGCCGCTGCCGTTGCCTCTGCCGCCGCAGTCTATCCCCCCAGCAGTTGCGGTGAAATAGTTCCTGTTTAAAGCCCCGTGACTTTAATTTAGGGACTATTCCACCGCAACTTATTGGGAGGTTAGCTAGTCCTTGGGTGTCCAGGACCAGAAGAAGTTGATGAGGGCCACGCGCGAGGCGGTGCCGGTCTTTTTGTTGATCGAGGAAATGTGACGATAGAGCGTGGAGCGCGAAAGGAAGAGCGTTGTGGCGATGTCCTGAACGCTCTGGTCCGAAACGACCAAGACCTCAAGAATATCGCGCTCGCGCTCCGTAAGCCCAAAGGTGGCGACGAAGGCATCGAGGCGCTCATCGGACGTGAGCTCCGCTGCCTCCACGGGCTCAGGGTCGGAGCATGTGGGCGCAAGATCCCCACCAAGATCGTCGGTGGCAAGCGGCAGTCCGTCCCGCATCGCGGCATCATCGGCTCGTTGCCCCAACTGCCCCAGCAGCGCAATCGCAATGCCCACAAACATCACGAGCGCCGCACCGACCGCAGCCAGCACATTTTGACTCGAGATAATCGCCACTGCCGGCGCCGTCACGAACATCGAGCACACGTTGTTGACGACGCGACCCATGCACGGCCAAAAATATGACCAGCGCGCATAGAGCGAGACGGCGGCATATTTTGTGGTAAAGAACACCACGAAAAGGCCGAGCCCAGATAAAAGATGATCGTGGCAGCAAGCTCGTTGCCGCCATTGCCATCGACGATGAGCACAAAGAACGAAAGCGTGGACAGTATGGCGGCACATGTCATGCCGATATTCATATACGAGCGGCCGTGCAGGTCAAATAGTGCGCCAGCGACCAACGAGCTCACGACAAGCAGCAGGCGCGGCCAATCGCCCAAATCGACGGTTCCGACAGCATGCAGGGTCGTGAAGCCCGCGTTGAGAGCGGCGAATACGCTGGAAAGAAACGCCGTCGCCACGGTCAGGCGAACTACGGCGCGACGGAATGCCGCCTTTGCCTCGGGATCGTCATGCCACTTGGCGC
>USMR01000063.1 GCA_900555815.1 uncultured Collinsella sp. | reverse complement strand
CTCTTCGCTCTTGGCTTCCTGGACCACGCCCAGCACCGAGTTGACGATAACGACGAACATGATGATGGCGACATCGGCAAAGTCCGCCTCGCCCTTGACCATGCCCGTGAGCGCGCTGATAACCGCGGCCGCGATCAGCATGATGACCATGGGGTCTGCCATCTGCTCAAAGAAGCGCTTCCACAGCGGTGTCTTCTCGGCTTCCTCAAGCTTGTTAGGGCCTGTCTTGGCAAGACGCGACGACGCCTCGCCGGTGCTCAGGCCGAGGTTCTCATCGACACCTTGGTCGCTGAGCACCTCCGCCGCGGCGGACAGGTATTCCTTTTGCATATAGAGTCCCCTCCTGGGATTCGGGCCACTCAGCAGATTGATGCCCGATCATAATTCCCAGGAGAAGGGCAAGGGCTCATCAAGGCTGCCGTGCTGAGCGGCAGTTGATAGTGGAGCTATGGTACCCCAAAGCGACGCGTCTAGCCAAAACATTCCATCTGGAAACGCGGCACAGGCGCAACGGTGCAGACAGTGTGATGCTCAAGATTGATAAAACGTTTTTTCTTCGGTGCATCATCAAACTGAAATATCGCCCAGATAGCAGCGGTCAGAACGGTTGGTAAAGTTTTTTCATATACCGTTTTTCCCGCAAAAAATGAACTTCTAATTCGGCATACGGTCGATTTTTTGGGGTATTCGGTCGGCATTTCGTTATAATCATCTCAGTTTTATTTCTTATGGTTTATCTATCAGCGCAAGACGATGTCAGATGGAGGTCTGAATGTACAAGCGCACTAAGATTGTATGCACCATGGGTCCCGCCTGCGATAGCGACGAGACCATCCGCGAGATGATCAAGGCGGGCATGAACGTCGCCCGTTTTAACTTCTCGCACGGATCCTACGACGAGCACCACGGTCGCATCGAGCGCGTCCGTCGTATTTCCAAGGAGCTCGGCCTGCCCGTCAGCAATCTCCTCGACACCAAGGGCCCCGAGGTCCGCACCGGCCTTCTGGTCGACGGCAAGAAGGTTGCCGTCAAGACCGGCGATAAGATCGTCGTCACCGCTCAGCCCACGTCCGAGGATTTCCACGGCACCTCTGAGCACATCTCCCTCGACTACCTGGCTCTGCCTTCCGAGGTCGAGAAGGGCTCCCTCATCCTGATCGATGACGGCTTGGTTGCCCTCGAGGTCGAGTCCGTCGACGGCCAGGACATGACCTGCGTCGTTAAGAACGACGGCCTGATCGGCGAGCGCAAGGGCGTCAACATGCCCAACGTCAACATCTCGCTGCCCGCTATCACCGAGCGCGATCGTCAGGACATCCTCTTTGGCCTGACCGAGAACATCGACTACATCGCCGCTTCCTTCATCCGTGACGGCGAGTCCGTCCGCGGCATCCGCGAGCTTTGCCGCGAGAACGGCGGCGAGCACGTGACGATCTTCCCGAAGATCGAGTGCGCCCTGGGCGTCGAGAACTTTGACGAGATCCTCGAGGCTTCCGACGGCATCATGGTCGCCCGTGGTGACCTGGGCATCGAGATCAAGCCCGAGCTCGTTCCCCACATCCAGAAGGAGATCATCGCCAAGTGCAACGCGGCCTACAAGCCCGTCATCACCGCTACGCAGATGCTCGACTCCATGCAGCAGAACCCGCGCCCGACGCGCGCCGAGGTTGCCGACGTTGCTAACGCCATCTACGACGGCACCGACGCCGTTATGCTCTCTGGCGAGTCCGCTGCCGGTAAGTACCCGGTCGAGGCCGTCAAGATGCAGGCCAGCATTGCTCTCGAGACCGAGAAGTACCTCCCGGCCCACGCTCCGCTCGAGGTTCCGGCCGATGCTCACGGCACCCGCGTTGTCAACAACGTTGTGGGTATGTCCGCTGTGAACATGGCCACCACCGTTGGCGCCAAGTGCATCACCGTGCCGACGACCACCGGTCGTACCGCTCGCCTGATCTCGCACTTCCGTCCCAACATGCCGATCTGCGCGTTCTCCCGCCACGAGTGGGCCGTCCAGCAGATGATCATGTACTGGGGCGTTATTCCGCACCAGGCCGAGATTACCCAGGGCACCGTCAACGGCACGATCGTCAAGGCGATCGAGACCGCTAAGGAGCTCGGCTACGTCGAGGCCGGCGATTTGACCGTCGCTACCGCCGGCGATCCCCGCATGAGCGTCCAGCTCGAGGACAAGGTCTCCTCAACCAACGTCGCTTACGTCGCTCAGGTGCGCTAAATCGCACTTGCAAGCAGATTTGCATTGCAAAGGGGCCCGGAAGGCAAAGCCTTCCGGGCCCCTTTTTTAGGACCTACTTCATATGCCGCTTCATCGATTTGTGATCAGTCGCGAACCTTTCCGATGCCGAGCGTACCACCGAAGATGCCCTGCGACGGGAGCTGTTGGTCAATTGGGATGAACTGTTCACCGTTAAGCCGGCCGGCTAGCAGCTAGCAATCAGGGGGACTGCGGGAACGCCAGAAGCAGCAACGCGAGTCGCAAATCCCGCCTCGGTCAGCTCGATGACCTCGGTAAACGTTGCGTCGAAAAACTCCTCGGTTAGCAGGCGGTATGGCGGATGGTCGGGCTCACCGGGGTTTTCTCGCACGATCTCGTGCATAACGCCGATGGTCTTGAGCACATACTCCTTATGGATGGGATACTGCCCAAAACGCGTCGCCGCAGTATACAGGCGATCGGTCGCGCGCGGGATGGAAACAATGCCCAGCGTCTTGCCGAACCAGTCAAAGTCGCCTTGCTTTTTAATGCGGAACTCCTCGCACGGCTTGCCGCCGTGCGCCTCCAGGTACTGATTCACGCGCGTATTCCATACGGTATCGGCCACCAGATGCGACCAGACACCCAGTGTCAAATCGAGCAACGACTGCGCCACATCTTCGGACGCAAGCGAGAACTCACGAGCGCCGGGACCGACAACCGGCTCGGCATCCTTGTAGCGCTGGGGATAGTGCACGCGGTTCAGTCGCTCGCGTTCCTCGACAATCGAGGTCGCGGCAGCTGGCGCACCGGTGGGCGAACTTTTAAGCAACGGTGCCACATAGGTATCCCAGAACTCATGCTCACGAGGCTTAGGGATAGGCTCGGGCTTTGCAAAGTGCGTAATGCGGTACGGGATGGGATCGGCGATGCCAGGGACCATATAGCCCACGAAGATATCCGGAACCACGCAGCCAAACAAAAAGGCATTGCGGTCGCGCACGCTATTGGCAAGCGCACCGGTGCGCTCCAGCAAACGCTCCGTCTGAGCGATATGAATGTTCCAGCTTGGCATAGCCACCCCCATAAAAACCTGGATAACTATACCATCACGGCAAAGCCGCGCGGGCGGCTACGCACGCTCCACGCAGCAACTATTCCACAACGCCGCTCTCGGTTCCATACGACGATACCGGCGCCTCGACCACATGGTGATATCGATCGATAAAGATTGCACGGGCACCCAGGCGTCGTACCAAATCCTGATGGTGCGTGCTCATCAAGACCGTCTTACCGGCAGCAACATAGGCCAGTAGAAAGTTGACCACGATGTCGCAAGAGTCCTCGTCAAGTCCGTTGGTAGGCTCGTCGAGCACCAGGATATCCGGGTTCATCGACACGACGGCAGCCAGCGCCACGCGCTTCTTTTGCCCGCCCGAAAGCTGATAGGGCGAGGCATCGACCAGATCGGCAACCTGGAACAGCTCCATGGCGTCGCGGACGCGACGCTCGAGCTCGTCTGCCGGCAGCCCCATTTGAGCCGGGCCAAACGCGACCTCCTCGCCCACCGTGGCGCAAAAGAGCTGCGCATCGGCATTCTGGAACACAAAGCCCACGCGCTGATGGAACCGCTGGGCCGTCGCGGAATCCTTGAGATATGCCGCATCGACCGCATGCCCGTCAAACAGATACGCACCCGCGTCCACAAGTTCAAGGCCGTTAATAAGACGCATAATCGTCGTCTTGCCGCAGCCGTTGGGACCGAGCAGGGCAACGAGTTCACCACGGTCCACGCGCAGCGAAACGCCGTCGACCACCGTATGGCCCGCATAGGAAAACACCACGTCGCGAAACTCGATGAGCGGCGTTGCCTCGGCGCCAACAGCACCGCTCGCGCCCATCGCGTCATTTGTATCGTTTGCCAAAACGTCGCCCTTCCCCATTTGCATCCCCAGTCGGAACCAGCAGCGCCTACAGCACGGCGCACAACACTGTCAGCAGCGCCACGCCGGCCGCATAGGCCGCATCGCGCCAGCCAAACCTGGCGCGCGCGGGAGCCGGATACGCACCGGCAAAGCCGCGGCAAAGCATAGCCTCGTCCATCGCGCGGCTGCATTTCATCGCCTTGATAAAGGTCATGCCCATGATACCCGCGATCGAATCGGTACGCGAAAATCCCTCGGACGCACGGCCAACGCTGCGCAGCATGACCGATTCGCACAGATCGTGCGCCGTACGACCCAGCACCTCGATGTGCTTGAGCGCCATATCAAACGTAAAGATAACTTCGTCGGGTAGATGCAGCATCTTGAGCGCCGCCGACATGCGGCTCCACGTGAGGGTCCACGAAACACCCAGCACGAGCGACACATTAATAAACGTCTTGAGCGCGATTTTGAGCATGGCACCCGCGGCAGAAGCGCCCAGCAGCAGGGCAGGCAGTGCCAGAACCACGGCAAACCCCGCGGCAGCCAACGCCGGCACAAAGGTCGCGCGCAGCCCGCGTACAGGGCGCACGGCAACGAGCACCAGCGCGATAGCCGCCATCAACATGATGTACAGCGGGCTCTGCGTCAGACACACGCACAGGACGCAAAAGAACATCCCCACCAGGCGCACCGGAGCCGAAACGCAAGAAAGGGCGCGGTCGACCATCGACCCGCCCTCGTGCGCGCCCCCGCCCAGGCGAACCCGCTCAAGCAGGCTCGCCAGGTGCAGGACGTTCTTTTGCATCACGCGATGACGAGCGCCCGTGGGCTCGTAACGCTGCTCGACCGCAAGCCAGCTAGGCAGCTCGACCATCGCCATGAGCACCGCTTTCCTTGACCGTCAGCGAGATCAGACGGAATGCGATGGTGAGCACCGCCACGCCAATCACGCCGGACAGGATATACATGGCAGCCTGACCGGCAAAGCCGAGACCCTGCTCCTCGGAATAGGCCTGCAGGTAATCACCCGTAGGCAGCGCATCGGCAAAGGTCGGGGTGTCGAGACCGACCGAAGCCTGCAGGCTGTCGTCGCCAACCTCCTGAACGGCGGTCGCGGCGCCCTCGGCGTCCCACTCACCCCAGGCGTCACCGGTGGCAAGCAAGCCCAGCGGCGTGGCCACCACGAGCACAGCGACCAGGATGAGCGTGGGGACCAGCGAGGTCTTCTTGGCGGCTGCGCCCTCGGCGTCCAGCAGGCCGTCGTAAGCCTCGGGACCGACGATAACGCTCGGCGCCGTCTTCTTGATAAAGCCGTAGATCGCGGCAGTCGCCACGCCCTCGACCACGCCGGCTACCAACATATGCGGGATCATCATGGCCGGAATGGCAATGGACAGCGGGAAGGGGCAGTACAGCGGAGCGCCCGAAGCATTCGTGAAAAGCATCGGCTGAATACCAAACTCGATTGCTGCGCACAGGGCCGCCAGGCACAGGCCGACCCAGCCGCTTGCGATGGCCGAAACCGAGGTGCCCCAGCTCTTGTCGTGCAAACGGCTGTTAAGCGCGCGGAACACGATGGCTGCGGCAAACGGCAACACGAAGGCCATGTTAAAGCAGTTAGCGCCAAAGGACAGGATGCCGCCGTCGCCAAACAGCAGCGCTTGCAGCGCCAGCGCGACCGAAACCGCGATAGCCGCGGCCTCGGGGCCCAGCAGCAGCGCGATGAGTGCGCCACCAACGGCGTGGCCAGTGGTGCCGCCGGGCAGCGGCACGTTGAACATCATAAGCAAGAAGGAAAATGCGGCGCAGATGCCCAGGAAAGCCATGTGCTCGCGATCGAGCGTGGCGCGCACCTTCTTGATACAGTGAGCCCAGACGGGCACCATCGCCACCGCCATGACGGCATCGGTCTGCGGGGACA
>USMR01000062.1 GCA_900555815.1 uncultured Collinsella sp. | reverse complement strand
CGCGCTTAAGGTCGCCCACGCCGGTGGCGATGGACTGCATGTCGCCCAGGCCCTTGTACACGGCCTCGAGCTGGTCGCTCACCTGCTTAAACGATGCCGACAGTCGGTCGTTGAGCGTGCGGGAGAGCTTCTCGTCCACCGTCGCACGCATTTGATCGAGCTGCACGTTGTTGTCTTTGCGGATGGCGCCCAGCTGAGCATCGACCGTTTCGCGCACCTTGTCCAGGCGATGCTCGATACCCTCGCGGTTGGCACCGAGCTGTTGGGCCGTCTCGCGGCGCAGGTCATCCATCCGGTCACCAGCTTGCGAAAACTCACGTGCGATGGTCAGGTAACGTTGCTGCTCCACGGCCGCATCTGTCGTCTGCTGCTGCGCGATGGCATTGGCCGTGCGGCGAGTTTCGGCCAGCGCGACGTTCAGGGCATCGAGCGCGTTGTTGGCCTGCTCGAGTGCTGCCAGCGTTTCCGCGCTACTGTCGCCACGCTCCCGCAACTCGGCACGCAGGCTCTTGAGCTGGAGGGCGCAAGCCACAGCAACCCCCACCGCCACCAAGGCGATCACAACAAGCACAATATCAATAGCAGACATAAACTCCGCCCAACAAACCCAATCGAGCACCAATCAAAACCGCGATCAATCTTACCCCGCCATACGCACCGGGCGCCCGGCCCCTTCTTGGGCGCCCCTCTCCTCCGCATATTCCATAATGCGGCGCGCCGTCTCCCTGCTCACCTTTGAGTCATCACCGGCTAAATATGCGTACACGTTTCCCTTATTCAGATTCAAATCGCGGCAGAGACCGTAGCGCGTTACACCCGATTCCTCTAGCGCTCCCAACGTTCTTTTTCGCATCAGGGCGTTGATTCTTCTGTCCGCCACTGGCTTTTCCTTCACCGCTCTATACGCACGCCAAACGTTGGCATAACGATTAGGAAGTTTGTCCTCGGCGCATAGAGATGCCAGGCTACCCGTTTGGGCGTACAAGGACAAAACGCCTCGGTAACCCTCTTCCATCCACGAACCCTCGGATAAGCCCAGAACGTATTCGGCTTTACCCTGTGCCAAAGCGAGCAAAAACAGGGGCTCCGCCACGCGCGGCGCAACCGTCGTCGCTTGCTTAACCAGTTTTCTAAAACTGAGCGACTGCTGTCCGGATAGCTCTCGGCAATAGCCTTTTAAGAATCCCTCAAAGGTCAGATTCAACCGAGCACCTCCTTTTTGTATTGGCTGTATGCGCAGACCATCTCTTGATAACTCCGCTCCGAAGGCGACGACGCCAGCGCCTCGCCCTCGTCGAATATAAGCCGTTCGAGCAGTCCCCAATCAAGTCGGTCGACGAATGCCTGGCTATGAAGATCGATGATGTCGTTCGGACGGAAGGCATAGAGCTTCATTACCGCCAGGTCCTCCAAGGATGGCGTAAAGTACCTGATAAAGCGCGCCCCAATATCCAAGGGAATCAAACGATCTTCGTAATTGAACGGCATCTGATTACAATATGCCACCGCCATACCATTCACCTCGGGGTATCGAGCTATGATCTCGCGGAGGCACCTATCTGCCTCAAACACATCAATGTCATGTGTAACCGAACGATTCGTCACATCGTTTAGCATGAAGGCGCTTCCTCCCACCAATACAACGTTCGGCCTGTCGTCTCTTGGACCTATTTCCAGCTCCGCCTCTTCGTCAATGCCCAAAAGAGTCTGCTCTAAATCCTGCTTATACATAGCAAATCCTATTATTATTTATCTTCAATAATACTTTTCAGTCGCACGACAGGACCCACAGGATGCAAGAATTCTGCTCGTGGCGATAATTCGTACACCCTGGAAGTCCTAATGTGACAAACGCTAACTCTCCCAGCCGGCGCGGATGGTTGTTGCGACATCGCCTAGGCGCTGGCCCAGGGCCGCTAGATGCTGGAGCACCTCATTGGGCGAGGCACCGTTGAGAATGCACGTGAGGGCATATGAGGCCAAGAAGATTGCCGCAAGTCCTAGCGGAATGAGCACGATCATCGCCAATGTGCGCAGGCGCTGGCCCACGCGGCGACGACGCGCACGACGCTTGTCGAACGCGAGCTCCTGCGCATATGAATCTTGCTGTACGGAATAGGCCTCTGGTGCCGATTCGCACCCGGACACGGCTGCAGGTACAGCAGCGGGCACGACGTTTTGCACGGGCGCCTGGTTGGCAACCCCTTGCATTTGCATCTCTATAAGCCGCCGCTGCTGCCGCAGCATGCGCTCGGCTTGTTGCTGTGGGGTCTCAAGAAACAGGTCCATGTTGGCCTCCAAAATCGGAGCGTTCGACGCTTACGACCAGCATCCCGCACCGCCATGACCGCGACAACGCAATCGCCGGCAATAGCCACAAAGTTTCTTTTGCTCAAAAGCTGTCGAAAAGCTCAACAACTCCCCTACCAGCACTTTCTCTGAGCTTTTTTCGCCAGCAATCTTTTGGCCTTCCACCCTTACGCCAACTGACCAAAATCTAACCAAAAGCTTGACGGAAATTGTGAAGACAGGGACCCCATACAAAAACGTGCCGCCCCAAAAGGGGCGGCACGCTAACTTCTTATCAGTTTTTCAGTAGCAAGCACGCGACGACCCGAAGCCGGAGCACAGGGTAGGGAAACACCTTTACCTCGCGCGACCTGCGCAGCCGTGAGCGAGAGGGAAAGGTGTTTCCCCGCCCCGTGCTCCGCAGTCGGTGGAGGCAGCTTTAGATGCCCGCGAGACCGCGGGCGGCGGTGGCGCACATAAACGCCAAGGCTAAAATCACGAGCGAGCCCGCAATGTCTGCCAGCACGCCCATTGCACGACGCTCAAACAACCAGCTCTCAAAGTGCGGGGCGACGTTGCGCCAAACACGCCACAGCAAGATGCCCATACCGATGACGCCCGGGATATTGAGCAGTAGGATCTCGGAGCACAAAAGACCGATCAGGTTACCGGCGGCAAAGCCCGCATCACCCTCGCAGTATTTGCGGTAGACCATATACAGCATGTACGCCACAAACGGCTGCAAGCACGCAGAAATAAACGAGACCACCATCGAGGGGTCCTGCGAAAAGACCTCGGTGAGTTTATCGACACTCGTGGCGTCCTTCGAAGCCAAGAATAAACCGATAACCACAAGGGGCACCACGCCCAAAATTACCTCGACCAGAGTAAACAACTTGGCAGTCAAATCCTCACTAGCCGAATTCAAATGAGGCGCCCACTCAGGATGAGCATGCGCGCCGACTTTCTTGTCCTTCTCGGCACGATCGGCCTTTTTACCCTCGGCAACCCGACGACCAGGATCCTTGCGAGTTCCCGCCGCAGCAACCCGAGCCCGAGACTTCTTGCCCATAACCAACACCTCACAAGAGGAAACGAATAGCCAACGCTACCCAGTGTACCCTCTAAGCAACGTCACCGCCCCAACCGGCCCCCACAAAAACGTGCCGCCCCATAAGGGGCGGCACACAAACTTCTTATCAGCTTTTCTGTAACGAGCACGCGACGACCCAACGCCGGAGCGCAGGGCGGGAGGCCGGATTGCCTTCCCTCAACGCGCCCCTGCGGAGCCGTGAGCGGGGAGGGAAGGCGATCAGGCCTCCCGCCCTGCGCTCCGCAGCAGCCAGCGCCAAGCGCTAGTAGTTCACCACCTGCTCCTCAAAGTACGCCTTCGGGTGGTTACACACCGGGCACACCTCAGGCGCCTCGGCACCAACGTGCAGGTGCCCGCAGTTCAGGCACTTCCACACCTTCACGCCCTCACGCTCAAACACTTCGCCCGACTCGATGCGCTCGACGAGCTTGTTGTAGCGCTCCTCGTGGGCCTTCTCGACGGCGGCGACGCCACGGAACTTCTCGGCGATCTCGACAAAGCCCTCCTCCTCGGCGGTCTTGGCGAACTCGTCGTACATCGTGGTCCACTCGTAGTTCTCGCCCGCAGCGGCGTCGCGCAGGTTGTCCAGAGTGCCCGGAACGGCGCCGTCGTGCAGATACTTAAACCACAGCTTGGCGTGCTCGGACTCGTTGCCCGCCGTCTCGGCAAAAATATTCGAGATCTGAACGTAGCCGTCCTTTTTGGCCTTGGATGCATAGTAGCGATACTTGGTGTGTGCCTGGGACTCACCGGCAAAAGCGGTCTCGAGGTTCTTCTTGGTTTGGGAATTCTCAAAATCCATAGGTGTACTTCCCTTCAACGCATGCCGCCCACAGACTTTGAGCGGCCTTGCTTTAAGGATGCCCTCATGCCGAGAATTTAAACCTTACAATCCCGTTCTTCAGATTCGAGTGAGCTACACACTCAGCCAACGATCGCCCTCGGAGCCGCAAAAGCCCTCGCGCTCCAGATCGGCAAGAATGCTTGCGACCAGCTCGCGCTCGACCGGCTCTCGGCCGGCTGCCGTCTCCATCTCGTTAACGCCTGCAACGGCTTCATCGAGCGTAATACCTGCCGGTTGCCCATCGCGCGCCGCCAGCAGCATGCGCACAATGTGGGCGCGCTTTTGGCGACGCGAGCCCTCAAACTTGGACTGACGACTATAGCCCGCCGACCGCCTGGACGGATTGGGCAGCGTCTTTTTAAGATACGCGCCGTAATCCAGCAACGCGTAATACCATGCGCGCGGCGTGTCGGCATCGTCTTGAGGCACGGCAAAGGGCGCAATCTCATCCGCCGCCGCACCAGGGGCCGCCGGACAGGCGGCTTGAATCAGCGGCACCAGCTCGCGATCGGGAACGGCCGGCACATCGGGAAAGAAATGATGCAAAAAGACCGTGCGCACATTGGTCTCTAGATACACGCCTGGAAGATCAAACGCAAACGAACGGATGCCCTGCGCCGTTGCCGGGCCAATGCCGGGCAGAGCGACCAAGTCACGCGTCTCACGCGGAAACTCCCCGTCCCAGTCCTCTACAACGCGCTGAGCGGCCCCATGAAGCGCCAGAGCGCGTCGGTTGTAGCCCATGCCCTGCCAAGCGTCCAAAACATCGGAAGGCGCGGCCTGGGCAAGCGCCTGCACAGTCGGAAAACGATCGAGCCACACCGGCATGCGCGCCTCCACACGCGGCACCTGCGTTTGCTGCAGCATGACCTCAGAAAGCCAAATGATGTACGGATCGCGTGTGCGGCGCCACGGAAGGTCGCGATAACGCAGGACCCCTTCCGAACGAATCATCGAACGAAAGGGGTCCTGAATCATGGCTATGCTCCTTATGCGGCGCTATTCCTCCCGGTAAGCGCACGCGCAGGTGGCGTACTCGGGAAACGCTTCGCGGTCGGCGAACTTGGGATCGACGGCCGGGAACTGGCGGTGAGCGACGATGTCGCCGAGCGAAACGGAATCGAGGTAGTCGCGCATCAACGCCTGGGCTCCGGCCCACAGGGGATGATAGCAGCACGCGCCCATGCGCGCACAGTCACCATCGGGCGCGGTGCAATCGTTCATAACCATAGGACCCTGAACGGCCTCGACGACCTGGCGGATAGTGACGTCGTCCGGACTGACCTTGAGACGCATGCCACCGTGGACGCCACGCAGGCTCTCCACAATACCGGCCTGGACCAAACCGTGCTGAATCGAGCGGGCAAACGAATACGGGACATTGACCTCTTCGGCAGCGGTGCGAACAGAAAGCAAACGCTCCGGATCCTCGGCAAGCATCGCCAGCATGCGAAGGGCGTAATCAGTCTTCCTCGATATGTCCATTTTTCCCCTTTCAAGGAATACGAACAGCTCGAACGAGCTCCGGGGCCGAGCTTGTGTCGAAACGCTAAATGACCGCCAGGACATCCAAATGGTAAATCGGATATCCACTGAGTGCCGCGCTTGGAGCGAAATGCATCAGATGCGGCGCACAGTGCAATTTAGTATAACCTAACCCCCTGTCTCGTAGAACAGGTGTTGCGCAACAAAGCTGTTGTTCAGACAGATATACTCATTAGATTTTACTTGCGTTCCCGAAGGCGCGGGGGTTCTGGGCGAAGATGCACCAGGGCGATCGTTCTATCAAAACAAAGTGCATCAAACGCAAAAAGCCACGTCCGAAGACGTGGCTTTAATTG
>USMR01000061.1 GCA_900555815.1 uncultured Collinsella sp. | reverse complement strand
GAGGGCGCCCGCGCCGCCATTGCCGACGGCTTGCTCGAGAACCCGCGCCCTCAGGCGGCCTTTGCCATGCATGTCAACAGCCAGTCGCCGCTTGGCCTGGTGCTCTACGGCAGCCCGGCGCTCTCGGGCGTGTACGGTTTCCGTATCACGCTCCAGGGCAAGGGCGGCCATGGCTCGAGCCCCGAGATCTGCATCGACCCCATCACGGCAGGCGTGCATGTGCATCTGGCGCTCCAGGAGCTTATCTCCCGCGAGGTGCCGGCGGCCAAGGAAGTCGCACTTACCGTTGGTAAGTTTGCTGGCGGCTTGGCGGCCAACGTCATCCCCGACACCTGCGTGCTCGAGGGAACGCTGCGCGGCTTTGATGTTGAGCTCATGGCTCACCTCAAGACCCGCATCGCGGAGGTCGTTAACGGCGTTGCCACAACATATCGTACGCCGGCGACCATCGAGACGCTTTCGGATGTTCCGCCGCTTGTGCTCGACAGCGATATGACTCAGGCGTCGCTTGGCTACGTGGGCGCAGTGCTGCCCAAGGCGGCTTTCTTGCCGCTTTTCCATGCCATGGCGAGTGAGGACTTCGCGCTTATCTCGAGCGAGATTCCGAGTGCGTACTTTACCGTGGGCGCGGCCGTAGCCGACACGGACGAACACTTTGCCCAGCACCATCCCAAGGCGCGTTTTAACGATGCCGAGCTTCCCCTCGGTGCCGCGGCCTATACCGCCGTCGCTTTGGGCTATATCGCCGACCACCGGTAGCACCCAACCTTGCCTTTCAAGCCTGCGGGCATGGCCGTAAGGCCTATGCCCTTGTCTTTCAAGGCAATCTTGGGCACTACCGGCGCCCGGCGCCGGCTATTCGTTTGTCTAAAAGGAGCAGTATGCCCCAGCAGCGTAAGTTCTTCCCCGGCTGGCTCGTGGTGGCCTCCGGCTTCGTGATCATGGCCACGTGTTACACGATTTTTGTCAATTGCATGAGCCTGTTCCAGCCGCTGATCGTCAGCGACCTGGGTATTTCCCTTGCGCAGTACAACGTCTCCAATGCCATCTCCACCGTGGTGAGTGTCGTGGGTTCGCTCGTTATCGGTCATGTTGCCGATAAGGTGAGTGGCCGCGTATTGGGCTCGCTCACCGTTATCGCTACCTCGGCGGTGCTTGCTGGCATGAGCTTTGTCTGTGAGCTGTGGCAGGTCTACGTGCTCTTTGCCGTCTCGGGCTCCTTTGCGAGCACCTGGATCGTGTGCCTGGCGTGCTCCGTGGTTATGCTCGTGTTCCTGCTGGCATCCGAGCCCATCGCCGCCAAGCTGCGCGCGAGCGTGGCGGGGGAGTAGACGTCCGTCGCTCTTTTCTCTTCGCCCCGTTCTGTCCGTGGCCGCCTTGGAAGCCGAATGGATGCTCGTACCATCATTCGGTTTCCAAGGCGGCCACGGGCCTACGAAATGATCCCTTTTCCTCCGTCCCCTTCGGACCACGTGGTCCGAAGGGGACGGAGGAAAAGGGATCACAAACCGCGGCGGCGCATCTGGCCGAACGAGTCCCCATACCCTCGTTCGGTCAGACGCGCCGCCGCGTTGCTGCTTTGTGCCGTATAATGACCGTTACCTATGACGCGATACAAAAGAAAGGTGTTTGCCCATGCAGGCACAGAAGGCGGAGGGAACCCGCGACCTTATCGGCGCCGAGATGCGCGCCTGGCAAAAGATGCAACAGATTGCGGCCGGCGTGTTCGAGCCGTTTGGTTTTAAACCCATCGAGACGCCCGCGATCGAGCAGGTGGACGTGTTTGTCCACGGTATCGGCCAGTCGACCGACGTCGTGCGCAAGGAAATGTTCCGCGTGTTCAGCGGTGCCAACCTGGAGCGCGTCTTTGCTGAGGGCACCGACACCAAACTCAAGCCCAAGCAGCGCCTGGCACTTCGCCCCGAGGGCACGGCCGGCGTGGTGCGCGCCGTCGTCGAGAACAATCTGGTGCCCCAGGGCTCCACGCCGTTTAAGGCTTACTACGCCGAGGCCATGTTCCGCGGCGAGCGCCCCCAGAAGGGCCGTCTGCGCCAGTTCCACCAGGTGGGCATCGAGTGGCTCGGCGCTCCCGATCCGGCGGCAGACGCCGAGTGCATCATCATGCTCATGGAGTTCTACAAGCGCCTGGGCTTCGATCTTTCCAAGCTTCGTCTGCTCATCAACTCGATGGGTGACGCCCAGTGCCGTCCGGCTTACCGCGAGCAGGTCAAGCAGTTCATCCTCGATCACGCAGACGAGATGTGCGACGAGTGCCGCGAGCGCGCCGAGCTCAACCCGCTGCGTGCCTTCGACTGCAAGAACGACCATTGCCGCGAGATCATGGCCGACGCGCCGCTGATGGGTGACAACCTGTGCGACGAGTGCCGCGAGCACTACGAGCAGGTCAAGCGCTATCTGGATGCCGCCGGTATCGAGTATGTCGAGGATCCCACCTTGGTGCGCGGCCTGGACTACTACACCCGTACTGTCTTTGAGGTCGAGGCCCCCGGCGCCGGCGTCGGCTCCATCGGTGGCGGCGGCCGCTACGACGGCCTGGTCGAGCTCGAGGGTGGCAAGCCCACGGCGGGCGTCGGCTTTGCCGTCGGTTTTGAGCGCGCCCTCCTGGCCCTGCAGGCCTTTGGCAGCGATTTGGGTGCCGATGAGGCTCCGCGCGTCTATGTCGCCAACGCCGGCAAAGAGCTGCGCCAGAACGTCTTTGCCATCACGCAGGAGCTTCGCACCGCAGGCATCGTGACCGAGGCCGACTATCAGGGCCGTTCGCTCAAGGCCCAGTTTAAGCAGGCCGATAAGGTAGGCGCCAAGCTCATCTTGGTCCTGGGTGGCGACGAGCTTGCCGCCGGCAAGGTCAAGGTGCGCGACATGGAGAGCCACGAAGAGGTCCTTGCCGATCTGGCCAACGTCGTCGAGGCGGTTCGCGAGCGCCTGTAGCGCATCTTTTTGAGCTGCGGACCCGCTAACATGTCCCGCTTGCGGCGAGCGATTGTTACGGGGGTGTTTCGCATTTATGCGGAATTTTTTTTTTTTTTTATGGCGTCCACCGAGAAATACGACCATTTAGAGCAAAAACCCTTGCAATGCAGAAAATACTTTTGTGTGGTAAAGCGCAATCAGTGTCGAAAGTATTTCTCAAGCGCCTATAATGAATACCGCATGTTACGTGCATAGAAGGAGGAATGGGAGGAAACGTGGCTGAGAACCTAAGCAACCAGTCTGTACCCGAAGCCGCGGCGCGCGTCGCTGCCGTGGTCAACCGCCTCGTTAACCGAATCGGCTCGAATGCCGAGTCCAGGGAGCGTCTCGCCGAGATCGAGATCCCCGAGGAGCTGCGCGACAATCTGGCGTTGTTCCTGCGCCTGGAGCGTCGTGTGCTTATAGAGTATTAACATGAGATAACCTACCTGTTCTACAACATCCAGTAAAAAAAAATTGTGGCCAATGCCTGCAACCCCGGTACCCGCGCAGCCGACGAGGCCCTCAACGAACAGCGCGTACCCACCGCCGACGAGCCCACTGCCGTGGCATTTCGTGAGGTCGTCGATCTGATCGACAGCCTGCCGCTCGATAAACAGCAGGTCATTGTCCGCGCCTTTACGAGCTTCTTCCACCTGGCAAACCTGTCGGAGGAGAACTACCGCGTGGCGCAGCTGCGCGAGCGCGAGGCCGGTGCGTCGACCGATACCGAGGTCGATCCCGCCAACGAGCTCACCGTCGCCTATCACCAGCTGGTGAATGAGCTGGGCGTCGAGGGCGCCAACGAGCTGCTCGGCAAGCTTGAGTTCCACCCCGTCTTTACCGCGCATCCCACTGAGGCCCGTCGTAAGGCCGTCGAGGGCAAGATTTGCCGTATCTCCAACCTGCTGGAGGAGCGTCCGCGTCTGGGCGGCTCCGACTTGGTGGAGAACGAGCGCCATATGCTGCAGGAGATCGACGCCCTGGTGCGTACGAGCCCCATCGCGCTCAAGAAGCCCACGCCGGTCGAGGAAGCCGATACCATCATCGACATCTTCGATAACACGCTGTTTGACGTCATCCCCGTCATCTATCGTCGCTTTGACGACTGGGTGCTGGGCGACAAGGCCGGTACTGTGCCGCCGCTGTGCCCGGCGTTCTTCCATCCCGGCAGTTGGATCGGTTCCGACCGCGACGGTAACCCCAACGTCACCGCCAAGGTGAGCCGTGAGGTCGCCGCCAAGTACTTTACGCACATGGTGCTCAAGCTCGAGGACAAGTGCCGCCGCATCGGCCGCAACCTCACGCTCGAGGCCACCTACAGCAAGCCTTCTGCCGAGCTCATTAACCTGTGGAACCATCAGGTCGAGATGAGCCCTCGTTACACGGCCCGCGCCGAGCTGATCTCCGAGCACGAGCCGCATCGCGCCGTCATGCTCGTCATGGCCGACCGCCTGAACGCCACCGTGCGCCGCATCACCGACACCATGTACCACAGCGCCGACGAGTTCCTGGATGACCTGCGCGTCGTCCAGCGTTCGCTTGCTGCCTGCGGTGCCCTCCGTGCCGCCTACGGTCCGGTCCAAACCATCATCTGGCAGGTCGAGTCCTTCGGCTTCCATATGGTCGAGATGGAGTTCCGTCAGCACTCCGTGGTGCACGCCCGCGCCCTCAAGGATATCCACGAGAACGGTATCCATGGCGACCTGCAGCCCATGACGCGCGAGGTCATCGATACCTTCCGCGCTATCGGTTCCATCCAAAAACGCTACGGCAAGAAGATGGCGCACCGCTACATCATCTCGTTCACCAAGAGCGCCCAGCATGTGGCTGACGTCTTTGAGCTCGCCCACCTGTCCTTTGCGCACGAGGAGGATGTCCCCGAGCTCGACGTGATCCCGCTGTTCGAGCAGCTCGAGGACCTCGAGGGCTGCGTTGACGTGCTCGACCAGATGCTTACGCTGCCCGTGGTGCAGAAGCGCCTTGCCCAGACCAACCGCCGCATGGAGGTTATGCTGGGCTACTCCGATTCCTCCAAGGACGCCGGTCCTACCACGGCCATGCTCGCGCTGCACTCCGCGCAGGAGCGCATCGCCAAGTGGGCCGAATCGCACGACATCGACCTGACCCTGTTCCATGGCCGCGGCGGCGCCGTCGGTCGTGGCGGCGGCCCGGCCAACCGCGCCGTGCTCGCACAGCCGGTCGGCTCCGTGAAGTGCCGTTTCAAGCTCACCGAGCAGGGCGAGGTCATCTTCGCCCGTTACGGCAACCCGGTGCTGGCCATCCGCCACGTCGAGTCCGTGGCTGCGGCGACCTTGCTGCAGTCCGCGCCGAGCGTGGAGAAGCGCAACACCGAGATGACCGAGAAGTATGCCGACATGGCCGCTCAGCTCGACGAGGCCGCGCACAACCGCTTCCTCGACCTGTTGAACACCGACGGCTTTGCCCCGTGGTTCTCGATCGTTACGCCGCTGACCGAAATCGGCCTGCTGCCGATCGGCTCCCGCCCGGCCAAGCGTGGCCTCGGCGCCAAGTCGCTCGACGACCTGCGCACGATTCCGTGGATCTTCTCCTGGGCCCAGGCCCGCATCAACCTGGCCGCCTGGTACGGTCTCGGCACCGCATGCGAGAAGTTCGGCGATCTGGAGACCATGCGTCAGGCTTACGAGGAATGGCCGCTGTTCTCCACCTTCATCGACAACATCGAGATGTCCATCGCCAAGACGGATGAGCGCATCGCCAGGATGTACCTTGCCCTCGGCGACCGCGAGGACCTCAATGAGAAGGTGCTCAACGAGATGGAGCTCACCCGCAAGTGGGTTCTGGCCATCGTGGGCGACAAGTGGCCGCTGCAGCACCGCCACGTGCTCGGCCAGGCCATCCGCATCCGCTCGCCGTACGTGGACGCGCTGTCCGTCACCCAGGTGCTCGCCCTCAGGTCGCTGCGCAAGAAGGTGGACAAGGAAGAGCTCTCGCAAAGCCAACAGGCAGGATTCATCTACCTCATCCTGTGCACCGTCTCCTTTTTTTTTGTTTTGATTCTGATAACAGGGTGATCGACACACCAGCGCATATGGGGAAGCCCCGCTCACATCAAGCAGAGCTGCC
>USMR01000060.1 GCA_900555815.1 uncultured Collinsella sp. | reverse complement strand
CATCGATGAAGGTGCCAACCGGTGGAGCATCGAAGATGACGTTCTGAAACTTGGCGGTCAGTGCCTTTACCAGCTTGGCAAAGCGGTGAGAGACGATGATGTCAGCAGGATTGGGAATGTGCGGCTCGGCATCGAGGAAGTAGAAGTTCTTCTGACCCGTCTCGACAATTGCCTGGTCAATGGAGATCTGCTCGGAAAGGACCGCATAGAGTCCGCCGCGCGAACGAACGCCGAGCATATCGGAAAGGGACCTGCGGCGCATATCGGCCTCAACCAGGAGCACGGACTTGCCGCTCGTGGCGATAGCCTGGGCAAGGTTGATGGAAACCGTAGACTTGCCCTCGTTGGGAATCGAGGACGTGACGGTAATGGTGCGAATGGGGTCGTCCACGCTCGCAAAGCGGATGTTGGCCAGAAGGGTCTTGGCGGCATTCTGTACAACGAGCTTATCGGTGTTCTTTGCCTTAGCCATGCCTATTTACCACCTTTCATAGCCGGAATTCGGCCAACAACGGGAATGCCCAGGAGCTCTTCCGCCTCTTCGGCACCGCGGATGCGGGTATTGAGCATGTCTGCCAAAACGACATAGGCGACTGCGATAAAGATACCGGCGAGGAACGCGACAGCAACGTACAGCGTGCGCTTGGGGCCGCTGGGGACTTCGGGAGTCTTAGCCTCGTCGATAACGTTGATGCTCTGGGCAGCGCCGACGTTCTGAGCGACCGTACTCACCGAGCTGGCCATGGCCTTTGCGACCTTAGCCGTCTCCTTGGCATCGGTGCCGGTAACCGAAAGCGTAATGACACGCGTGGTGGTCTCGGAGGAAACAGACACCTTGTAGTCATCCAGGTCAGCAAGGCCCAACTCATTGGCAGCACCGCTCTTAACGCTATCGCTATCCAGCAGCGTGGCGATATCGTTGGAAAGCATCTGGCTCGCCGAGAGATCGTTGTAGCTCATCTGACCGCTATCGTCGGTCTTGGCGAGAATGTACATGCTCGTCGTCGCGGTATAGGTGTTGTCCATCGCAACGAAGGACACGATGCCCATGGCGATCGCGCAGACCACCGGAAGGGTGATGACCAGCTGAAGGTGCTTCTTCAGCAGCTGGAACAGTTCGAGAAGGGTCATGCAGCTTGCCTTTCATTTCCCCAGTTCGGATTGACAAAACTGTCCGTATGTTATCGCATCTTTTTACCGAGACCAAACTCTATACATAAGAAACAGGCTCTCCTGTAAAAATGTCGGAAGCAATCGTAAAATTGCACAACAACGCCGCACCCGAAAGTCAAATGCGGCGTCTGCATCAATATCTATGTTGTATCGCTATGCGAATGGCTGGTCCTGCTGTATGGGAAACGTCACCGTAATGGTGGTTCCCACGCCCAACTCGCTCGACAAATCGAGCGTGGCGTGATGATACAGGGCCGCATACTTGACAATGGCAAGCCCCAGGCCGGTTCCGCCGCGTGCCTTGGACCTACTCTTGTCCACGCGATAGAACCGCTCAAATACCTTGCCCTGTTCTTCAGGCGCGATACCGATTCCCGTGTCGGCGACCGCAAGGAACGGATGGCCTTCGTCGTTGGTGCCGCACTGCAGCGTAACCGTGCCGCCGGGTCGATTGTAGCGGATGGCGTTGCTTGCCAGATTATAGATGAGCTCGTCAATCAAGCGCGACACGCCCTCGATGACCACAGGCTTGGTCTCATGACTTATCGTCACATTCGCCTGACGGGCGACCTGTTCAAGACGCTGCTCAACCGCGTAGATGGCATGCGAGAGCTCAATAGGCTCCGTGGACCCAATGGACACCGCCTCGCCCTCAGTTGCACGCTCGGCCTCGTCCAAGTTAGACAGCGTAAGGATGTCGTTGACAAGCGCTGCCAAACGGCCCGCCTCACGATAGATGCGACCGCCAAAGTTGCGCAGGTCGTCCTCGCCCTCGACCATGCCGTTTGCGATGAGCTCGGCATAGCCCGAAATCGCCGTAAGTGGCGTCTTGAGCTCATGAGTGATATTCGCCGTGAACTCGCGGCGCATACGGTCGTTGTCCGCTAGCACCGCCATTTGGCGCTTGAGCTCCTGGCGCTGCGACTCGATACGCTCAAGCATGGGGACCATCTCGGCATAGGCGTGCTCATAGCTACGGCGTGGGTGGTCCAAATCCACCTCTTGCAACGGCGCGATGATGGCACGGGACTCGCGGCGCGCCATAAAAAACGAGAGTACCGCACCCGCTGCTGCGATAAGCAGCATCGGCGCCACCATCGACAGCAAAATCGCCGCAACGCCAGGCTGGGCCTGCGCCAAGCGGACAACCTGGCCGTTATCAAGGGCGACGGCGCGATACAGCATAATCTCGTCGAGCGTAGAGCTTGCGCGCTCCGCGGAACCCGAACCATTCTCAAAGGCCTCGATGACCTCGGGGCGTTCGCCATGGTTGGGCAGTGTGGAAGGCGGCGCCTCGTTGTCGTAGGCAACCGATCCATCCTTGTTAATCAGCGTGATGCGCAAGTCCTCGCGATCGAGGCTACGCAAGAACGGGATGGGCTCCTGCTGCTCGTCGAGGGCGGCAACAATGAGCTCGGTTTCCTGCGCCAGATTGGCACTCGTGGCATCCG
The DNA here is from genome assembly GCA_900555815.1 of uncultured Collinsella sp. Taxonomy (GTDB): domain Bacteria; phylum Actinomycetota; class Coriobacteriia; order Coriobacteriales; family Coriobacteriaceae; genus Collinsella. Next base: position 3,472 of record USMR01000060.1, on the reverse strand, counting down.
CCAAGGTGTTTTGCACAAAGAACGCACCCAGCACCGTAAACGCCACGATAACCGCCATGGCGCAGACAAAGATCGTCACAAAAACGCGGTGCGACAGCGTATGTTTTCCCTGGGGGGCGAAGACCACGGGTTACTCCTCCGATGCGGTGGCCGCGGTGACGTCACCTTCGGCACCATCACCGGCAGAAGGCTCGGCCAAGCGGTAGCCCACGCCGCGCACGGTCTCGATGGCGCTGGCATGCTCGCCCAGTTTTTGGCGAAGCGTCTGCACGTGCACGTCAACAGTGCGCGAACCGCCGTCGAAGTCCCAGCCCCACACGCTCTGCAGCAACGACTCGCGGGTAAAGACCACGCCGGGCTTGCGCATGAGGTACTCGAGCAGGTCGAACTCGCGCAGGGTGAGCTTAAGCGGCTCGCCAGCAACGGTCACCTCGCGATGGCTGGGCGAAAGCACGATGTCGCCCACGCTGAGCACATCGCTCGCCTGCTTGACCATTCCGCCGCGACGCAGCAGTGCGCGGCAGCGGCTCGCAAGCTCCATGAGCGAGAAGGGTTTAGTCAGGTAATCGTCGGCACCGCCATCGAGCGCCATCACCTTGTCGAGCTCGGTGTCCTTGGCGGTAAGCATCATGATGGGCACCGTCGCCGTCAGGCGGTCGGCGCGGAGGCGGCGCATAATCGCCAAACCATCGGTATCGGGCAGCATGATATCGAGCAGCACAGCATCGGGCACCCGTCGCGCCACGGCGGCCTTAAACTCGCCGTCGCACGAAAAGCCCTCGGCCTCGATTCCCTGCTTGCGCAGCGCATAGACCGTCAAATCCCTGATGTTGTCATCGTCCTCGACGTAATAGATCATGTTGAACCCCTTTGCGGCCGACATGACCGCATCTTAACCCTAAAGGTGCCTGTACTAGATGGTATCAGCCAAAACGGCCCGTCAAATAATCCGCCGTGCGCGGATCGATCGGGTTTTTGAAGAGCTGGGCAGTGGGCGCATGCTCCACCAGCTCGCCCAGCAAAAAGAATGCGACCGAATCGGAGATACGCGCCGCCTGCTGCATATTGTGCGTAACGACCACGAGCGTGCAGGTCTCTTTGAGCTCGCAGGCCAGCTGCTCCACCACCAGCGTCGACACAGGATCGAGTGCCGAGGTCGGCTCGTCCATCAGCAGAATGTCGGGCTGCACGGCAAGTGCGCGGGCGATGCACAGGCGCTGCTGCTGGCCGCCCGAAAGACCCAGACCCGACTCTTTGAGCTTGTCCTTGGCCTCGTCCCACAGGGCGGCGCGTCGCAGGGAGTCTTCGACCAGCTCGTCGAGCACGACGCGATCGCGCACACCCATACCGCGCGGCCCATAGGCGACGTTGTCGTAGATGCTCATGGGAAACGGGTTGGGGCGCTGGAACACCATGCCCACGCGCTGGCGAAGGCGGCAGATGTCGTAGTCGCCCAGGATATCTTGACCATCGAGCGCAATCTTGCCCTCGATGCGGCAGTCCTTGATGCCGTCGTTCATGCGGTTAAAGCAGCGCAGCAACGTGGACTTTCCGCAGCCCGAAGGCCCGATGAACGAGGTAATCTGCTTGTCGCGGATCTTGATATTCACGTCCTTGAGCGCATGGTGGTCGCCATAGAACAGGTCGAGGCCCTCAACATCGATTCGCGTCGGCGAGGCGGCAAGATCCTCTGCCGTGGGGCGAGTCGCATCCCCAACCTCGCGCTCGTGCGCGGCCTCGGCCTGCGCTTTCATGAGTTCTTCAAGCTCCGTGGGCTCCACAGCCGCAGCAGCCGTCATACCGCATACCTCCACATCGATATCAATTCAGCAGTATCGATAGTAGGAATCGCGGCTCATATGCACGTGAGCGCATTGTCAAGTGTTTGTAAGGGCACGCTGGCTATGCGGCGGGCAGCTCGATGGTGAATATCGTGTGTTCGGGCGTCGATTCACATGCAACGGTACCGCCGTGCGCGCATACGATCTCCTTGGCGATGGCAAGCCCCAGTCCAGCGCCGCCGCGATTGGTCGCACGCGCCGCATCCAGGCGATAGAACTTCTCAAAGATCACCTTGAGCTTTGCCTCAGGGATGGGATCGCCCTGATTGATAAAGCGCACGCGCACGCCACCGCCGTCCCGGCGTCTGGCCTCGATCGTGATGGTCGAGCCCTCATAGCTATAGGCAATAGCGTTTTTCATGATGTTGTTGAACACGCGAGCCATTTTGTCGCCATCCACGAGCACCGTCAGGTCCTCGCGAATATCAACTTGGACTTCCTTATGCTGCTCGTTGAGGATGGGATAGAACTCGTCAGTCACCTGAGCCAGCAGCAACCCCAGATCAACATAGCCGCGCGTGAGCACGATATCGTGGAAGTCAAAGCGCGTGATATCGAAGAACTCTTCGATGAGCGTATCGAGCCGGTGCGCCTTGTCGAGCGCCACGCCCGTAAAGTGCGCACGTTGCTCAACCGGCAGCTCGGGAGCCTCTTGCAGCAGCGAAAGATAGCCCACCACACTGGCAAGCGGGGTGCGTAGGTCATGTGCCAAGTACGTGACCAAATCGTCCTTGCGATGCGACTCGTCACGCAGAGCTTGCTGCACCTTGCGCTCACGGTCACGCACGCGGTTAAGGGCGCCCTCGACCTCCAAGAAGTCGCCGTCGATGTTATCCCAGGTGTCGGGGTGATCGATCAGGCGATCTTGAATACGAGCGGCCAGCACACAATCGGCATGCTGCTCGCCCTGCTCGTAGCCCTGGTAGTACAGGGCGCGGCCACACAAGAACAGCACGCACGCGGCAAGCGCCAGCACAAAGCCAAGCATGTTGAATACAAAGCCGGCATCGAACAGCACCGGCCCTTCGATGCCGCCGAGCGCCATGGCGCCAATCGCCAACGTCATGGCCCACGCGGCGCCGCCAATCACCACGCAGCGGCACACGATCTCAAATCGATCGATCAGCAAAAAGCCGACAAGCAGCACCGCCAAGATTCCGACGATGTTGTCGATGCCAATCAGCAGCAGGCTCAGCAAAAAGAGTAGCACCGTTGCAAGCGCGCGGTTGTCGACGACCGACCTCACGTATTCAAAGAGCCGATCGGGCACCTCGAACGCTTGCCTATCGTCTTTTGTCATATCAAGATCCTCACAAGCGAAAAGCGTTATTCGATGATGTAGCCGACGCCCCAAACGTTTTTAATAAAACGCGGCTTCTGAGCGTCGTCACCGATCTTTTCGCGCAGGTGACGAATGTGCACCATCACCGTATTGTTGGAGCCGGGCATAAAGTCTTCGTTCCACACCGCGCGGAACAGGTCCTCCACGGGCACTACGCTGCCGCGATGCTCGGCCAGATACAGCAAGATGGAATACTCGATGGGCGTGAGGCGCACCGGCGCACCGTCCACCGTCACGGAGCGAGCGTCACGGTTGATCTCGAGGCCATCGAGCTGGAGGGTCGGCGACT
>USMR01000059.1 GCA_900555815.1 uncultured Collinsella sp. | reverse complement strand
ACATGTTCGCTAAGCACAGCTGGACCCCGACCAAGGGCATTCTCCTGCTCTTCGTCCTTGGCATCCTGGGCGCTGGCCCGCTTGGTCTCTGGCCGAGCATCTGGTAAGGCTCTAGCTTGAGGGGTGTGTCCCTACGCGGCTCACACCCCGACCCCTTAAGCCATGTGTATGTTAAAAGCCGCGCGCTCTTTCGAGCACGCGGCTTTTGTTTTCTTGATGATTCGGGTGTGGCAGACTGATAATGCTTAACACCCTAGGTAGTTAGCCGAATTCGAGCAAAAGGGAGGATAGGATGGCGATCGGAGCGCGTAAGCAACCGCTGTACGATCAGCTGGTCGATATTCTGACCGAAAAGATCGACCATGAATATCGCGCCGGTGACATGATTCCTTCCGAGCGCGAACTTTCGGAGCGCTATGGTCTCTCGCGCACTACGGTACGCCTGGCTCTGCAGGAACTGGAGCGTTTAGGACTGGTGGTTCGGCAGCACGGTCGCGGTACCTTTGTGACCGACCGTTCGGCAAAAGCAACCAATCTTATGCAGTCCTACAGCTTTACTGAGCAGATGCGCGCGATGGGTCGCGACCCCGAGACCACGATTCTCGAGTTTTGCGAGATGGAGGCCGATAAGAATCTGGCCGAGCATATGGGATTGCGTATCGGTGATCGCATTTTTAAGCTTAAGCGCCTTCGTTCTGCCGATAACATGCCCATGATGGTCGAACGCAGCTATCTACCGGTTCGTCAATTTCTGTCCCTAAAGCGACCACTGCTGGAGCGTAAGCCGCTTTACGATGTGATTGAGCAAGACTTTCAGCAAAAGATTCGCGTGGCCGAAGAGGAGTTCTATGCGAGCATAGCCCGTCCCACCGACGCCCACCTTTTGGGAATTGTCGAGGGCTCGCCTGTGCTCGATTTGGTCAGGACTACGTATAACGAGTCAAACGAGGTTGTGGAGTATACACTCTCGGTTGCTCGTGCCGATCAGTTTAAATACAAGGTTTACCACCAGCGTAGCAACTAGTGTCCGCATCGTTTCCATATGGTGGTTCTTTGCATTTAACTGGTTACTACCAGATAACCAACCGAAGTGTATAATTGCACGTCAGAGGATTACTTCTAGAGAGAGGTATTAGAAATGTTCGAGAAGAGTGTCGAGGAGCTCACCGAGCTCGGCGCCCAGATCACCACGGCCGAGATTGCTCAGCAGCCCGAGCTTTGGCGTGATACGCTCAACATCTATCGCGAGAACAAGGAGGCCATCGAGGCCTTCCTGGCCGAGGCTCGTGCTATGGGCGAGGGCCGTCTGTCCGTTGTCTTCACCGGTGCCGGTACGTCCGACTACGTTGGCGATACCTGCGCCCCGTACCTGCGTCACGCTGGCAACACTGATCTCTACGACTTTAAGCCCATCGCCACGACCGACATCGTGAGCGCTCCGCGCGATTTCCTGCGCGCCGAGGATCCCACGCTCGTGGTTTCCTTTGCCCGCTCTGGCAACAGCCCCGAGAGCCTTGCCGCCGTTGCCGTTGCCAAGGAGCTCGTCCACAACGTCAAGTTCCTCAACATCACCTGCGCTCCCGAGGGCAAGCTCGCCGTCGAGTCTGCCGATGATCCCAATGCGCTGACGCTGCTCATTCCGCGCGCCAACGACAAGGGCTTCGCCATGACCGGTTCTTATTCCTGCATGACCCTGCTCTCCACCCTTATTTTCGACACTGCCTCTGACGAGCAGAAGGCCGAGTGGGTCGAGACCATCGCCAAGATGGGCGAGGAGGTTATCGCTCGCGAGTCCGAGGACGCCGATTACCTCGCTGGCGACTTCAACCGCGTGACCTACCTGGGCTCCGGCTCCTTTGGCGGCCTTGCTCAGGAGAGCCAGCTTAAGATTCTCGAGCTTGCTCACGGCCTGGTTGCCACTTCTTACGACACTTCCATGGGCTATCGTCACGGACCCAAGTCCTTCGTCGACGATAAGACGCTCGTCTTCGTGTTCGTCAACAACGACGCCTACACCCGTCAGTACGACATCGACATCCTCAACGAGATCGGTGGCGACAAGATCGCTCAGCACACCGTCGCCGTTCAGCAGGAAGGTGCCACCGTCTATGAGGGTGAGTCCTTCACCTTTAAGGGCTACGAGGCACTTCCCGAGGGCTACCTTGCTCTGCCGTTCGTGATGTTTGCCCAGGCTATCAGCCTGCTCAACTCCGTGCGCGTGGGCAACACGCCCGATACGCCGAGCCCCACCGGCACGGTCAACCGCGTGGTTAAGGGCGTGACGATTCACCCCTTCACCGCTTAATCGCGTCCCCCTGTAAGGGCGCCCGTCCGCTCATAACGGCGGGCGGGCGCTTTTTGTTTTACGTGTGCTGGGTATAAGCATCACCACAGTCAACTGCTTTAGAAGCAAGGAGTGCATATGAGCACGTACGCAATTAAGGCTGACAAGTTCTTCTTGCCGGCAGGCCCGCAACTGGGCGGCTATCTTATGGTCGAGGATGGCGTCTTTGGCGCCTGGCAGGCCGACGAGCCCTCTTGCGAGATTAAGGACTACACGGGATCGTGGATCGCGCCGGGTATGGTCGATACTCACATCCATGGCTTCTACAACCACTCAACTACCGATAACGATCCCGAGGGCATCGATATCAGCTCGACCGAGCTCGCCCGTCGCGGTACCACCAGCTGGCTGCCCACGACGTTCACTGATGGCGTCGAGCAGATCAAGGACGCCTGCGCCGCTATCGCCCAGGCGGACGAGGGTCGCGGCCCCGACTTCTGCGGTGCTCGCATTCAGGGCATCTACCTGGAGGGCCCTTTCTTTACCATGAAGCATGTGGGCGCGCAGAACCCCGCTTACCTGATCGATCCCTCCGAGGAGGTCTTCGACCAGTGGCAGGAGGCTGCGGGTGGTCGCATCGTTAAGAGCGCCATGGCGGCCGAGCGCGACGGTGCCGCTGCTTATGCGGCTGCTCTGAACGCCAATGGCGTCGTGACCAGCATCGGTCACTCCGACGCCACCTACGATGAGTGCATCGCCGCCATCAACGCCGGTGCCAGCTGCTTTACGCATACCTATAACGGCCAGCGCGGGCTGCATCACCGTGAGCCCGGTGTCGTGGGTGCTGCCATGTCCACGCCCGAGACCTACGCCGAGATCATCTGTGATGGCAAACACGTAAACCCCGCTGCCATCAAGGCGCTGCTGCAGGCAAAGGGCTGGCAGCATACGGTGCTCATCACCGACTGCCTTGGCTGCGGCGGCATGCCCGAGGGCAGCTACACCAGTGGCGGCATGGACGTCATCATGAAGGACAACCTGTGCTGGCTCGCCGACGGCAAGAGCATTGCCGGCTCGGTGCTCACGCTTGCCCAGGGCGTCAAGAATATCGTCGACTGGGGCATCGCCAGCGCCGATATCGCCATTCGCATGGCAACCGAGGTGCCGGCTCGCTCTGCGCACATCGAGGATAAGTGCGGCAGCATCATGCCGGGTCACGATGCCGACTTTGTCGTGTTCGACCATGAGCTCACCCTCGTCGAGACGTATGTTGGCGGTCAGAGCGTCGGCAACGCCTTTACCGAGTAACGATAGAAAAAACGGCGGGCCCGAATCTGCTCGGACCCGCCGTATGGGTTAAACGCTCAAAAGTACCTTCACAATTACAGCTTGTTAGCGATCTTCTTTGCCGTGCGCTTGACGCCGGCCACAAGACCTCCCGCAGGATGCTCCTTCTCGTAGGCTAGACGCTTCTCGCGCTTGGCGTACTCTTCGACGATGATATCGCCATATTCGTCTTCGATCTTGTCGAAGAAGTCGACGGCGCCCTTAATTTCCTCAGCGGTCGGGTGTCCCTTTTGGACACCGCCGGCGAGTTTGAACGGCCCCCACGTATCAAAGCCGGGGCAGCCGTAGACACCCATAAAGATGGCCTGCCTCATGCGGCAGATGCCATCGATATCCTTGCCGTACCACTTGTTTTTGCCACCGTAGGTCATAAGGCCAAACACCTTGTCCTGCGGCTGCAGCACATTGGTGAGCACGCGTGCCATATCTTTGTCGATCTCGGAGTAATAGATGCCCGTGGCGACGCCGATTAGATGATATTCGTGCAGGTTGGGGTACTCGTTTTTGCCGAGTGACTTCACGTCGAGGGTATCGATCTCGGGGTGCGCCTCGACGATGGCGTCCACGAGCTTTTTCGTATTGCCGTGATGGCGCGAGGCGTAGAGGATGATGGTTCGCATAAGAAGGCCTTTCAGCTGTAATTGCATCAATGTCTGTATGGTACCCCGTTACATGGCTGGGATACCGGACGCATCGATGAACGTGCGGGTTTGTCCTTTGGTTAGGGCCGAGACGGGTACTTGCGAGCAAAAAGCAGTTGTTCGAAAGGATGGGCAATGGAATACGCTCTCTCCAACGATTCGATTTCTATTAAGGTGTCCACGGCTGGTGGTTCGTTTACCTCGATCGAGGCCGGAGGTCGCGAGTATCTGTGGCAGGGCGATCCCGCCGTGTGGTCCGGCCAGGCACCGATTTGCTTCCCGATTTGCGGAGGCTTGCGCGATAACAACGCCATGACGTTTGCCGGGCATCATGTAAAGCTCGCTCGCCATGGGTTTGCGCGCAAACAGGAGTGGAAGCTGCTGAGCCAGAGCGAGAACGAGCTGGCGATGTGCCTGGCTTCGGAGGATAACGCCGCGCTGCTGAGCGATTATCCGTATCCGTTTAAGCTTGTCGCCCGCTATACGCTCGAGGACGCTGCCGTGCGCGTTTCCTACGAGGTCACCAACGAGGGCACCGAGGACATGCCGTTCTTTATTGGCGGTCATCCCGGATTTAGGTGTCCGCTCGATGAGGGCGAGGCCTATACGGACTACGAGCTGCGCTTTGAGAAGGACGAGGCTGCTGAGCTTTGCACTGCCGTCCCCTCGACTGGCTTGATTGACGTGACCAATCGCTCCAAGAACCCCATGGTGGGAAAGACGCTGCCCCTGTCGCACGAGCTCTTCGATTTTGCGGAGACCATCTTTGACGTGCTCGAGAGCCGTCAGGTCACGCTTTCCAAAAAGGGCGAGGACAAGGGCGTCCGCCTGAGCTTTGAGGGATTCCCATATCTCATTGTGTGGAGCAAGCCCGAGGGCGATTTTGTGGCGGTTGAGCCTTGGGGCGGTCTCTCGACCTGCTCCGATGAGGACGACGTGCTTGAGCATAAGCGCGGCTGCCTTGTCGCCAAGCCCAAGGAGACCGTCGTTCGCTCGTTCACGATTGAGATTCTGTAATTCCGTTTTGTCGACTCGTATCGCGAGGCACAAGGAGCCTGCGAGATAAGGAGCTAAAAATGATCCTCACCGTTACGATGAACCCGTCTGTTGATACGCGCTATCAGCTCGATGAGCTCGTTATCGACGACGTCAACCGCGTGACGCCCGAAAAGACCGCCGGCGGCAAGGGCCTCAACGTGGCCCGTGTGCTGGGTCAGCTGGGCGACGACGTTGTGGCAACCGGTCTGCTCGGCGGCCACATGGGCGCCTACATGGCTGAGCTCATGGATGCCAACGGCATTAAGAATGATTTTGTGCCCATCAAGGGCGAGACTCGCATTTGCCTCAACATCCTCCACGCCGGCAACCAGACCGAGCTGCTCGAGAGTGGCCCGACAATTGCCCCCGAGGAACTCGATGCCTTTACCGCCAAGTTTACTGAGCTTGCGGGCAAGGCCGACGTCGTCACCATTTCGGGTTCTCTGCCCCGCGGTGTCGAGGCGGACTACTATGCCAAGATCACGGGCATTGCCGAGAACGCCGGCGCCAAGGTGCTGCTCGATACCTCGGGTGCTTCGCTCGAGGCCGCCCTTAAGTCCGAAATTAAGCCCGAGTTGGTCAAGCCTAACCTGACCGAGATCAACGGCCTTCTGGGCACGAGCTTTACCACCGACGATGTGGACGAGCTCCGCGCCGCGCTCGCCTCTGATGCCCGCTTCTCCGATATCCCCTGGGTCGTCGTGTCCATGGGCGCTGCCGGCTCCGTTGGCTTCCACAATGGCCGTGCGTTCCGCGCAAAGACGCCCGATATCCCTGCCGTTAACGCAACGGGCTCTGGTGACTCCACTATCGCAGGCTTCGCGCATGC
>USMR01000058.1 GCA_900555815.1 uncultured Collinsella sp. | reverse complement strand
TTCTGAAATAACAAATTGAAAGATTATCTTTTATGTCCCTGTCATCACTGTTGTAATCATAAGCTTCTTCACAAAGTTTTGTTGTTTCGTCAAGGTCATCGTTCCTAAGTAATTTAAAATAGCCAAGCATACCGTAAATACTTGAATTTCTGTAACCTTCGTTCATCATTGACTGTGCATCCTCAATCGCCTCGTCAAGTCTGCCCTGCTTATAGTAAACCATACATCTTTGTTGCTTTGCCAAATTCTTTTTTTCCGGTGCAAGCCCTTTTACTCTTATAAATGCTTTGTTGCCGTTTATCGCATAATAGGTCGGCAAAAAATTATATATTCCCACACCTATAGCCACAATCGCAACGGCTATTCCAAGAAATACATTAAACTTAAACGCTACAATAATTATAGCAAGTGCAATAAGAACTGCAATTAAATTCATAAAAATCATACCTTTCTTTATATAAATCAAGAGGCTGCAAGCAGCCTCTTAAAATAGTAGTCAAAACCGCTATAGTTTTGTCTTGATTAATATTCGGCAGTACCGACTGTTCTTGGGAACGGAAGTACGTCACGAATGTTAGAAACACCTGTAATATACATAACAGCTCTTTCAAAGCCAAGACCGAAACCTGCGTGTTTGTTTGTTCCGTATCTGCGAAGGTCAAGATAGAAATTATAATCTTCTTCCTTAAGGCCAAGTTCTTTCATTCTTTCAACAAGTACGTCGTAATTTTCTTCTCTCTGGCTTCCGCCGATGATTTCTCCGATGCCCGGAACAAGCAAGTCCAAAGCCGCAACCGGCTTTTGGTCATCGTTAAGTTTCATATAGAAAGCCTTGATTTCCTTCGGATAATCTGTTACAAACAACGGACGCTTAAATACCTGTTCTGTAAGGTATCTTTCGTGTTCTGTCTGTAAATCGCAGCCCCATTCCACCTTATTGTCAAACTTAACCTTACCGGCTTTTGAATCTTCGATAAGTATATTTACAGCCTCTGTATATGTTACATGAGCAAACTCACTGTTTACAACGTGGTTTAGACGGTCAAGAAGTTCCTTGTCGATAAATTGATTGAAGAACTGCATTTCTTCGGGAGCATTTTCAAGACAATAGTTAATGATATACTTTAGCATATCCTCTGCAAGTTCCATATCGTCTTTTAGGTCTGCGAATGCGATTTCAGGCTCAATCATCCAAAATTCAGCCGCATGACGTGTTGTATTTGAATTTTCGGCTCTGAATGTAGGACCGAATGTGTAAACATTTCTAAATGCCATACAGTATGTTTCAACATTAAGCTGACCGCTTACTGTAAGGTTTGCCTGTTTGCCGAAGAAGTCCTGTGAATAATCAACTGTTCCGTCATCATTCTTAGGGACATTGTTCAAATCAAGTGTTGTAACTTGGAACATTTCGCCCGCGCCCTCGCAGTCAGAGCCGGTGATGATGGGGGTGTTGACGTAGACAAAGCCCTGCTCCTGGAAGAAGCGGTGGATGGCGGCAGCCGCGACAGAGCGGATGCGGAACACGGCGCGGAACAGGTTGGTGCGCGGGCGCAGGTGCTGCTGGGTGCGCAGGAACTCGACGGTTGCGCGCTTCTTCTGCAGCGGGTAATCCGGGGCGCTCGTGCCCTCGACCTCGATGGAGGTGGCAGAAAGCTCGAAAGGCTGGGGCGCATCGGGGGTCAGCTTGACGGTGCCGGTGCAAATGAGTGCGGCCGAGACGTTTTGATGGGCGATCTCGTCGTAGTTGTCGAGTGCCTCGCGGTTCATGACGACCTGCAGGTCGCGGAAGCAGCTGCCGTCGTTGAGCGTAACAAAGCCAAAGTTCTTCATGTCGCGGACGGACTTGACCCAGCCGGCGACGGTGACGGTTTGGCCGCCGAGCGACTCGGCATCGGCATAGAGCTGCGCGATTTTGGTGCGGTTCACGTATCCTCCCATAACGGTTGAATGATAGTTATCCATACAGTTCGTTATTCTAGCAGCTCGTCTCATTTGGGCTATACAGATAAGGCATTGGCGGGATGGTTTTTCAAACGAAAAGCGCCCGCGGCCAAATGGTCGCGGGCGCTTGACGAGGTGCCTTTTGGCTGTGTGGCGCGGGGCCTGGCTACTTGGTCTTGGCTACCAGCAGCGGGTCGCCAAGCTTGACGAGCGGGTTGCCGCCGATAAGCGTTCCAGACTCGCCGACATGGTCGATGCTCTTAAGACGATCGAGCTCGGAGACGATGACGGTCACGATGTCCTCGTGACCAGCGGCCTTAATGGCCTCGCGGTCGAAGCTGATGAGCGGCTGGCCTGCCTTGACCACATCGCCCATCTCGACAAAGCGGGCAAAACCCTTGCCGTTCATTTCCACGGTGCCCAGGCCGACATGGATGAACACGCGCAGGCCGTCCTCGGTAATCATGCCGATGGAGTGGTTGGTGACAGTGGTGGCACCGATGCGGCCGTTGGCGGGCGCATAGATGGTGCCGGTAATGGGCTCGATGCCATAGCCCTGGCCAAGCATGCCCGAGGCGATCGTCTCGTCGGGAACCTCGTCCAGGTTGACGAGCACGCCGTTGACGGGGGCATAGATGACGCCTTCGCGGGTAGCGAAGCTTGCTGCGGGCGGAACGGACGCCTCGCCGGTCGAGGTGAAGGTGGACTTAAGCGAATCGAGCAGACCCATAGTTGCCTCCAACTTAAATAGGCGCATATCGCGCGTTTGGTTTGCCGGAAACGTTTCACATGTGTTTCGCGGCTTGGTCAACGCCCCTATTCTACGCTGCTCAACGATACCTCTGAACTGGGATTATGTGATATATCAGTTGAAGGGAAACTTATTGCCGGAGTGTTTCTGCGCCACGGGTTCAAGTGGGGTACGCTTGAAGGCGAAAAACAAGGGCGCATAATTTGCGCGAAGGGAGCACATATGATTGTCGAGAACCATGCGCTGTGGGGCGAGGAGCCGACCGAGGATTATCCGGCGACGTTTACGTATTTGGGTGCCGAGCCGTTGCCCGATAAACCGAATGGCCGCCGCCCCGCGGTGATTATCTGTGGCGGAGGTGCGTTTACGCATATCGCTCCGCATGAGCAGGATCCTGTGGCGTTTGCGTTTTTGGATCACGGTTACCAGGCCTTTGTGCTCAACTATGTCACGAGTTCTACGGGTGACGTGAGCTTTCCGCACCCCCAGGCAGATCTTGCCAAGATGGTCGCCACGGTGCGCGCCAACGCCGACGAGTGGCATGTCGATCCTAAGCGCGTGTGCGTCGTGGGCTTTTCTGCTGGCGGCATGATTTGCGCCTCGCTGGCAACACAGTGGAAGACCGGCCCCTTTGCGGCACTTGCCGGGGCGCGTCCGGACGACATTCGTCCCGATGCCGTGGTGCTGGGCTATCCATTGCTCGACTTTGCCTATGTGCGCGACATGCAGACGCGCGATCCGCGCATTGACTTGCGCGTGCCCAAGACGGGCGGCAAGACGGGACGCGATTTGCTCAACGACTACCTGTCGATGGTGACGGGCGGCGAGGCAACTGACGAGCATCTGGCCGACATCTGCCCCACCACGCATGTTTCGCGTCAGATGCCACCGACCTTTGTGTGGGGCGTGTCCGACGACAAGACGGCGCCGATCGCGCAGGTATACCCGTTTGCGCAGCGCATGGCCGAGGAGGGCGTTGCATGCGAGATGCACGTCTTCGACCAGGGTGGTCACGGCCTTTCGCTCGGCAACGCCAACACCGCGGTCGACAACGAGGACAAGCAGGTGGCGGTCCGTCCCTGGATTCGCCTAGCCTTCCGCTTCCTGGAGCGCCATCTGTAAGAGGACGGGCATCCCAGCCCTTCAATAACTTGCGGTGAAATAGCTCCGATCTGGGGCATCAACCAGCCCATCCAGGAACTATTCCACCGCAACTTCGTTTTTGATGCCCCGCCCGGAAACTGCGTCCCAGTTTTGCCTTTCAAGGTGGGACGCAGTTTCCCATAGGGCCTCGACTGGGAAAGCGCGTCCCGTTTCGAGCGGGGATTCTGGGATGCATTTTCCGTAAGAGGCCTGTTAGGGAAACCATATCCCGTTTCGAGTCAGAATTCTGGGATGTAGTTTCCCCGAGAGGCCTCATCGGGAAACTATGGCCCTGAACTCTCCTGCCTGTCCCCATCGCACCGATCTGTCGATTGAACGTCGTTGTGTGTTCGCGCTATCATGCATGGTTACAATTGGTTAGCCATGGCAAACGGTTAGCCATGGTGAACATAAATACAACGCCCTATGGGCGCCGGGGGAGGAACACGGACGTGAAGCTCGATACACTCGAGATTGGAAAGGACGCCGTTGTCGCATCGGTGGCATCGGACGATCAGGCACTCCGACAGCATATTTTGGACATGGGTCTAACGCCGGGCACCGAAGTCACCATGATGAAGTACGCCCCCATGGGTGACCCGCTCGAGATCCGCCTGCGTGGCTACGAGTTGACACTGCGTAAGGACGATGCCGCTCGCATCGAGCTCGTGGGTATTCACGACACCGATACGGGTCCGCGCGCTAACGCCGCAATCGGCACGACGGAGCATCCGGCCCTGGGCGAGGGGACGTATTCGCCCCGTGCGGCAAAGACGGCCGTGCCAGAGGGCGCGCCGCTGCACTTTGCCCTCGCCGGCAACCAAAACTGCGGCAAGACCACGTTATTCAACCAGCTGACGGGCTCCAACCAGCATGTCGGTAACTTTCCCGGCGTGACGGTCGACCGCAAAGATGGCACCAACCGTAACCATCCCGAGGCGAGCGTTACCGACCTGCCCGGCATTTACTCCCTGTCGCCGTACACAGGCGAGGAGGTCGTGAGCCGTCAGTTCATCCTCGACGAGCGTCCGGACGCCATCATCGACATCATTGACGCCACCAACATCGAGCGCAACCTGTACCTGACACTGCAGCTCATGGAGCTTGACCGTCCTATGGTCATCGCGCTCAACATGATGGACGAGGTGACCGCCAACGGCGGCGCCGTGGACGTCAACTTGCTCGAGAGCCTGTTGGGCGTGCCCGTTGTCCCCATTAGCGCTGCCCGCAACGAGGGCATCGGCGAGCTGGTGGACCACGCCCTGCACGTGGCGCGGTTCCGCGAGCGCCCTGGTCGCCTGGACTTTTGCGCGCCCGACGGTCCGGACGGCGGTGCGCTGCATCGCTGCATCCACGGTATTGCTAACCTGATCGAGGACCATGCCGTGACGGCGCACATCCCGGTGCGCTTTGCGGCGACCAAGCTGGTCGAGGGCGATGAGCTGGTAACCGAGGCGCTTCACCTGGATCGCAATGAGCTCGACGCTATCGAGCACATCATCACCCAGATGGAGGGCGAGGCCGGCACCGACCGCCTATCTGCGCTGGCCGATATGCGTTTTAGCTTTATCGGCGACGTGTGCGGGCGTTGCGTCGTCAAGCCGCACGAGAGCCGCGAGCACGTGCGCTCCGTCAAGATTGACCGCATCCTGACAGGTCGTTACACAGCCATTCCGGCGTTTCTGGTGATCATGGGCCTCGTCTTTTGGCTGACGTTTGGCGTGATCGGCGCGGCGTTGCAGGGACTCATGGAGGACGGCATCGCTGCCATCATCGCCTCGGCCGATGCGGGCCTCAAGGCGTTCGGCACCAACGACGTGGTGCGCTCGCTGGCTGTCGACGGTGTGCTTACGGGTGTGGGCAGCGTGCTGACCTTCCTGCCGATTATCGTCGTGCTCTTCTTGTTCCTCTCCATTCTGGAAGACTCGGGCTACATGGCGCGCGTCGCCTTTGTCATGGATAAGGTGCTGCGTCGTTTTGGCCTGTCGGGCCGCAGCTTTGTGCCCATGCTCGTCGGGTTTGGCTGCACCGTGCCGGCTATCATGTCGACCCGTACGCTCCCATCCGAGCACGACCGCAAGATGACGGTCATGCTCACGCCGTTCATGAGCTGCTCGGCCAAGTTGCCGGTCTACGGTCTGCTGTGCGGGGCGTTTTTCCCACAGGCGACGGTTCCCGCCATGGTCTCGCTCTATCTGATCGGTATCGTGGTCGGCTGCATTGCGGCTTTGGTGCTCAACCGCACGGCATTTAAGGGCGATCCGGTGCCATTTATCATGGAGCTTCCCAATTACCGAATGCCTAGCATCAAGACGACAGT
>USMR01000057.1 GCA_900555815.1 uncultured Collinsella sp. | reverse complement strand
CAGGTCGAAGATCACCGCAATGCGCACGCCGTCCACGTCGAACACCGGCGGTGCCCAACGGGCATCGCCGTTCCCACCGCGCTGCAGGGCGATGCTCGAACGGGCCGGCACCACATGGCCGTCCTTGAGCATCATGTAGTCGAGCAGGGGCTGGCCCTCAAACGAAACTGCCGCGGGCACGATGCAGATCATATCGAGCTCTTGGATACGCTCGGCGACGCCGGTCAAGCCGGCAAGTATGTCGTGCTCAAAGTCGGCAGCGCCCACCAGGCCGCCGGGCAGGGCTCCCATAAAGAGCGGAGCCGGCACGCACAACACGCGCGCACCGCGCTCATGGGCCAGGCGCGCCTGGTCCTCGATGCGACCGCAGATACCCTCAATATCACCCAGGCGCATATCGATCTGTGCAAGTGCGAGCTTCATGGCTCAGCCCTTTCCGTCGTAAACCATCGTTGTCGTAGTAAAAGCGCCGGCCGCATGATGCAGTCGGCGCTCGCATGTGCATATGCTAGCTATGATACCCCGAGCGGGGGCGCGCTCCTAGAACGTCGCGGACCACAGCCCGTGCAGGTTGCAATAGGCATAGACGGTACCGGTCTTGGAGCCGCCCGCGAAAAACGTCGCGGGTTTCATGCCGGGCTCAAGGTAATGAACCTCTAAGCGGCCCTCGGCCTCAAGCGCAATCCACTCAATGTAGTGTTCGGGCAGGCTGGGGTGCTCGACCGAGCCAACGCGTGCACGAATCACGTGACCGTCGCGCTCGGTCTCGACAACAGGCACGTGCTTCTCGTGCGCCGCGTCCTCAGTGTTTGCGGTCAGTTCCGTGCAACCGGCAGGGGTCGCAACGTCGTCGCCAAGGGCGGCAATGAGCTTACCGTCGGGGTCCTTAAAGAATTTCGCCATGATGTTCTCCTTTGCTGATGTGCCAATGTTCTTGATGGTTCTTATGCCCAAAGGCAGACAAACCATCCACGGCATTGCAAATGAACACATAACGGATCAGGCAAGCGGTCGGGCCAAAATGCGTCGACCGTCCTGCCCACTCCAGCAGTCCCACCCCGCGCGCGGCTAGCGCCCGTCGCCGCCGAGAAGCGCCAGAACATCCTCGCGCGTGAACAGTGCCGACGAGATGCCGTCGCCGCCGAGTACGCTGTTGACCAGGTCGCGCTTGGACTCCTGCATCTGCATAATGCGTTCCTCGATCGTGTCCTTGGCGATGAGCTTGTACACGGTCACGGTATGCTGCTGGCCAATACGGTGTGCACGATCAGTTGCTTGGTCCTGCGCCGCCACGTTCCACCACGGGTCGTAGTGGATGACCACGTCGGCAGCCGTCAAGTTAAGGCCCACGCCGCCCGCCTTGAGCGAAATCAAAAAGACCGGAACCTCGCCCGCTTGGAACTGCGCGACCATCTTGGCGCGGCTCTCCTTAGACGAAGCGCCCGTGAGCTTAAGGAAGGCGATGCCCTCCTTGGCCAGGCGCTTACCGATAATATCGAGCATACCCGTAAACTGGCTGAACAACAGGATGCGATGTCCGCCGTCGAGTGCGCCGTGCACGAGCTCCATGCACGTATCGAGTTTGGCGCTCCCCGCCTTGTAATCCTCGTAGTGCAGACGCGGGTCGCAGCAGATCTGGCGCAGCTTGGTGAGCTCGGCGAGCACCTTGAGCTTGTCCTTCTTAAACTCGGATGCCTCGCGATGCTGCACCTGTTGGGCGATGCGGTCCTGGTTGGCCAGGTAGAGTTTGCGCTGCTCGCCGGTGAGCTGCGCCATGACCGTATCCTCGATCTTCTCGGGCAGGTCGGCCACCACGTCTTCCTTGACACGGCGCAACACAAACGGCGACACGAGCGCTTGCAGGCGAGCGGCACTGTCGCCCTCGGCATGCTCGACCGGGCTTTCGAAGCGCTTGGCAAACGACTCGCGCGTGCCGAGCAGGCCCGGCATTAAAAAGTCGAAGATGCTCCAGAGCTCGGATAGGCGGTTTTCGATGGGCGTGCCCGTCAGGGCAAAGCGCACGCCGGCAGGCAGGCGCTTTGCGGCGCGCGCCACCTGGGTGAGCGGGTTTTTAATGTACTGGGCCTCATCGAGCACCACGCGGGCAAAGTCCCGCTCGGCATACTCGTCGATATCGCGGCGCATGAGGTCATACGACGTCACGACCACGTTATGCTCGTCGGCGCCTGCTATCTGCACGCGGCGTTGAGCCTTGGCGCCCACGATGGCGCACACATCCAGCGAGGGCGCAAAGCGCTCCAGCTCGGCAGTCCAGTTGTACACGAGTGAGGCCGGGCATACCACGAGCGTGGGCTTGTTGTCCCGCGCCTCCACGCGCACCAGGATATGCGCGATCATCTGGAGCGTTTTGCCCAGGCCCATATCGTCGGCCAAGATACCGCCGAGGCCCAGATGCTCAAGCGAGCCGAGCCACTGGTAGCCGTCGACCTGGTAGCCACGCAGCGTGGCCTTGAGCGAGGCGGGTACCGTAAAGTCCATCTTGCCGAGCGTGTCCAGGCGCTCGACGGTACGGCGGAACGCAGCGTCGCGATCGGCCTCGAGCGCGGGCGTGCGCGCGAGCATGCTATCGACGAACAGGGTGCTCGATGCGGAAAGCGACACGCCGTCGAGCAGGTCGACGGCATCGACGCCCAGGTCCTTGGCGAGGCCAAACGCGGCTCGAGCGCCCTCGTCCAGGCGAATGATGTCGCCGGACGTAAGGCGCGCAAACGTTTGATGGCGCTTATAGGAGTCGAGGTAGATGGCAAGATCTGCCGCCGAAAGACCGCTCGCGCCCAGTTCAACATCGAGCAGGTTGCTCTTGACGGTGGCACGCACCGAAAGCTTGGGCGCAGGGCGCACCGAGATCTGGCGTAGGTGGTCGCTGAGCATGACCTCGCCCAGCTCGGACAGGGCAGACAGGCCCTCGGTCAGCAAGCAGAACAGGCTCTCGTCGTCGCGCTCCTCAAACGCCAGGCCGCCCTCGTAAAAGTCGAAATACAGGGCCGCCGTGTCCATAACGCGAAACTCTGCTATCTCGTCGCGCGGCGGCACGCCCGGGCGCTGTTCTTCGAAGGGGCTTCCCGGAGCACCCAGGCTAAAGAGATCTGCCGACCAGTCGCCGTAGGAAACCGTAATCTTGCAGGTCACGAGCCCGTCGTCGACACCGATTGCCATGGCAAAGCTCGGCTCGGGCGCCACGGTGTCGAGCACGGCGGGCGCGGTAAGGTCGGTGTAGTCGCGCAAAATGGGCAGCGCCATACGACAGAACTCCCCCACCTGGTCGACAGCGATATGGATCGGCGTGCGACAGGGCAGTAAGCGCGATAGGGACGGCGCCGCATGCTGGGCAAACGCTACATCGGCGCGGCGCGCACGGCGAGTGTCGACCAGATAGGCAACGTCGCCCGAAGCAAAGCAGTATGCATCGGCCGGCAGGCGTAGATCGTAGCTGCCGCCAGCCGCCGGCGCGATTTTGGCGGCAAGGAGCGGTGGGCGCTTAGACAGAGCCTCGTCCTCCCCTTCCGGAGGCATCTCAACCGCCACGTCATAGGTGCGATGCGTCGTCATCCCCCGCGACCAGGCGGGCTCAAAGGAGATGGTCTGGCCGCGCAACAGGTCCAGCACATATACGATGCTATGCTCGGACAGCGGCAACTGACGCTCGGCGACAAAACCGCTGCGGGCAAAGTCGTACGACGCCGAACGCGAGCTTGTGATGTCATCGAGATAGGCAACTGTCGTCACGACAAGGTTGAGCAGCTTTGTCGACACGTCTTCGAAGGCTTCGGGCGTATGGACAAACGTGAGCTTCTTGCCGTACGAGAAGGTGCCGCCGCGCACGTAGGCATCGGCCATGCCGTCGATGTCCTTGACCACGTAGGACACCGAACCGCAGCGAATGCGAAGCTCGAGCGCCCAGCTAAAGCGGTCGGCAAACAGTGGATTGTAGTACGGCACCAGCGAGGGCTCCAACACCGCCTTGGGGGCATCGGGATCCACACTGCCGGCGAGCTTGCGGCGCATGCTCGCCAGCTCATCCATGCGCGCGTCCGAAAGATCGGAGAGCGCCGCCATGAGGCTGGGACTCGTGGGGACGGGCGCCGGAAAGGGAAAGTTGGGATTGACGGCCGGCGCTTTGAGCGCGGTGCGCGCGGGTTGTTTCGGCTGCGCCGTAAACGTGCGGACCGGCGTGCGCAAACCTTCGACGGGCTCGGCGCCGCTGGCATCCAAATACGCCAGAGCCGTGGCAATAGCGTGCTTGCACATACCGGGGTAACGATAGGCGGCGGGGCAATCGCAGTCGTAGTCGATCACCTCGTGCTCGTCCATGTCGAGCGCCACGTGCGTCTTGTACAGGTCGCCGCGCGAACCGCGCACCGAGCCCTCAACCGTCACGTTTTTGGAGAAGCGTGAGCCGCCGTCCTCAATCGACAGCACGGCGCCGTTGAGCATGAGCGAGCGACCCTTCATAAAGGTGCCGCTCAGCGCCGCCTCTTTCCGGAGCGCCTGCACAAACGTCCCCTGCGCCATCACTTCCTCCAATCTCACCCGGGGTAGCTTAGATAACCGTCACGCGGCCTTGGTTACCCACAATGGCCTTTGCCTCTGCCAGCAGCGGAATCGAGCGTGCATTGACCTTGGCCGGCACCTCAGCACGCAGCACGCGCCCGTCGACTTGCTCAATAAAGATCTCCACGCGGTCGCCGCCCGGGTTGGTGGTGAGCACCGTGGCCAGGCGCGCCATATTGCCCTGGCTAAATCGGCTGTTGGGCACCATGACCTCAAAGACCTTGGGCTTGTTTTTCTCCTCGCTAAGCTCCAGCGGCACAATCTCCTGCGCGATGATCTGGTCGCCGCGGTCCGAGCGCTCGAGCTTGCCCTTAATGCGCACAAACGCATCGGACAGCTGCGCGCCGGTCTCGGGATCGACCTCGCCATACAGATACCCCTCGGCCTCCTTGTAGGTCTTGGGGAACACCACGACCGTGGCCTCGCCTTCCATGTCTTCGAGCTGCACGATGCCCATGGGGTCGCCGTTTTTGGTCACGCGCTTGGACACGCTCGAGACCATGCCGGCCCACCACAGCGCCTTGCCCTCGGGAATCTCCTGGTTGAT
This sequence comes from uncultured Collinsella sp., assembly GCA_900555815.1. Taxonomy (GTDB): domain Bacteria; phylum Actinomycetota; class Coriobacteriia; order Coriobacteriales; family Coriobacteriaceae; genus Collinsella. Next base: position 1,109 of record USMR01000057.1, on the reverse strand, counting down.
GGTGCCACCCGTGGGGTTTTGCACCTCGTATCCGGTGTCGATCTGCGAGAACGAGAAGTCGCGCGCCTTGGCTAGCGCATACTCAAACGGGCGCAGCGGGTGGTCCGAGACATAGATGCCCAGAACCTCCTTCTCCTGGCTCAACTTAAGGTGGCGGTCCCATTCCTGGCCATCCGGATCGGGCACGCTCACCTCAAAGCCCGAACCCTCAACATCACCAAACATGTCGAAGAACGACGTCTGGCCGCTCGCGCGATCTTTCTGGCGCTTTACCGCGGCATCGATGATGTTCTCGGGGTTGTTCTTGTCCACAAAGTGCATCATCTGGCGGCGCGGATAGCCCGTTGAGTCAAAGGCGCCTGCCTTGATGAGCGATTCGATCACGCGACGGTTGGCCTGGCTCGAGTCCACGCGCTCGACAAAATCGTGCAGCGTCTTAAACGGACCGCCCGCCTCGCGCTCGGCGATAATCGCCTGCGCCACGCCGGTGCCCACGCCGCGGATGCCAGCCAAACCAAAGCGCACGCCTTCCTTGGTAGCCGTGAACTCGGTACCGGACTCGTTGACATCTGGCGAAAGCACGGGGATGCCGTCGTGGCGGCACGCCGAGACGTAGTGCACGATCTTGTCGGTCTTGCCCGTATAGGACGTCAGAACGGCCGCCATGTACTCGTGCGGATAATGCGCCTTGAGCCACGCCGTCTGCATAACCAGGATGGCGTAGCCGGCAGAGTGCGACTTGTTAAAGGCGTAAGATGCGAATTCGAGAACATCGTCCCAAATCTTCTGGGCGACCTCGCGCGTGTAGTTGTTCTTGATAGCGCCGTTCATCCAGTGGTCGTAGGTGGTCTCGTCCGAGCCATCCTCCCAGTGGAGCACCGTCGACGTGAGCAGCTTGATCTTTTTCTTAGCCACGGGCTTACGGATACGCGAGTCCGATTCGCCCTTGGAGAAGCCGCACATCTCAACGGAGATGAGCATAACCTGCTCCTGGTAGACCATGGTGCCGTAGGTTTCGCCCAGGATGTCGTCCAGACGGTCGTCGTAGGAGACGGCCGGCTCCTTGCCGTTCATACGGTTGATCTAGGACGAGACCATGCCGGCGCCCA
>USMR01000056.1 GCA_900555815.1 uncultured Collinsella sp. | reverse complement strand
GTTCTTTACGGGGATGTAGCGTGGGCTGCGGAAACGTGGTTCTTTCCGTACAATAGTTCAACTCGTGTAAACGCAGGGAAGGGACATTCATGGCAGACATGATCGAGATCAAGCATCTCAACAAGTACTTTGGCGACCTGCATGTGCTCAAAGATATCAATCTCACCGTCAAGCGCGGCGAAAAGCTCGTAATGATCGGGCCTTCCGGTTCGGGTAAGTCGACGCTCATCCGTTGCGTCGATTATCTGGAGGAGCCCACGTCGGGCGAGGTCATCATCGACGGTACGCCGCTCACCAAAAAGAATCACCTGGAGATGGCTCGCAAGTATAGTTCCATGGTGTTTCAGCAGTTCAACCTGTATCCCAACATGACGGTGCTGGGCAACCTGACGCTCGCACCCATCAAGCTGCAAAAGAAGAGCAAGGAGGAGGCGACCGAGATCGCCATCGCCGCGCTCAAGCGCGTCGGCATGGCGCATAAGGCCGGCGAGTATCCGCAGAACCTCTCGGGTGGTCAGCAGCAGCGCGTGGCCATCGCCCGTGCCCTGTGCACCAAGCAGCCCATCATCCTGTTTGACGAGCCGACCTCTGCGCTCGACCCCGAGATGGTCCAGGAGGTTCTGGACGTTATGATTGAGCTCGCGCAGGAGGACATCACCATGATCTGCGTGACGCACGAGATGGGCTTTGCGCGCCAGGTGGCCGACCGCGTCATCTTTATGGAGGACGGCCGCATTCTGGAGGAGGGCACGCCCGAGCACTTCTTCGATAACCCCGAGAACCCGCGCTGCCGCGAGTTCCTGTCCAAGATTCTGCACTAGGCGCGGTGATGGACATGACGGATATGACGAGGGCGGCCGTGTCGCGCCGTCGCTTTTTGCAGCTGGCGGGCGCCGGCATGCTTGCGCTGACGGGGACCGTGCTTGCCGGTTGCGGCAACTCCGCCAGCGGCGAGGGCTCCGACAAGGGGTCCAAGCTTGCGGCCATCAAGTCGCGTGGCCATCTGAATGCCGGCGTTAAGAAGGACGTTCCCGGCTATGGCTATTACGACACCGCCAAGGGCCGCTTTGAGGGCATGGAAGTCGATTTGTGCTACCAGATCGCCGCTGCCGTCTTTGGCGTGAGCTACAAGGAGGCCCGCGCCCAGGAGCTAGTCGAGTTTACCGACGTAACGCCCAAGACGCGCGGCCCGCTGATCGATAACGGCCAGCTCGACGTGGTCGCGGCGACCTACACCATAACCGACGAGCGCAAGAAGAGCTGGGATTTCTCGACGCCGTACCGCACCGACTACGTGGGACTCATGGTCAAGAAGCGTTCGGGCTTTACCTCGATTGAGGATCTGGATGGCAAGGTCATTGGTGTGAGCCAGGGTGCCACCACGCAGGGCCTGATCGAGCAGATGATCAAGGACAACGGTTTTAGCTGTAAGCCCGAGTTTAGGGCCTTTAGCGGCTATCCCATCATCAAGAGTTCGCTCGATGCCGGCAATATCGACGTCTTTGCCATGGACCGCTCCACGCTGGCCGGTTACATGAACGAGACCGTTGAGCTGCTGCAGCCCGAGGTCAAGTTTGGCGAGCAGGGCTACGGCGTGGCGACCAAGAAGGGCTGCGACCTTTCGGCCGTGGTCGATCAGGTGATTTGCGATCGCCTGGCCGACGGCTGGCTCGACCAAGAGGTCAAGACCTGGGGTCTTGTATAGGCGCATCGTCCAAGGAAGGAATCAAATGCTCGAAGGATTATTTGACGCCGACCGTTGGTCGACGACATTTCAAAACATGGGGCCCTTCTGGGAGGGCTTTGGCGTGACGCTGCAAGTGGTCGTTGCCGGCCTGCTGCTGTCGCTGGTGCTGGGCACGCTGCTGGGCGTGTTCTCTACCACTCGCTCGCGCGTGCTGCGCGCAATAAGCCGCGTGTACGTGGAGTTTTACCAGAATACCCCGTTGCCCGTGCAGGTGCTCTTTATGTACATGGCCGGTCCGCAGTTTTTGCAGGCCATAACCGGTGCCGATCAGCCGGTGCGCATCGCGCCGTTCGTGCTGGGCTTCTTGGGTGTGGGCCTGTATCACGCGGCCTACATTTCGGAGGTCATCCGCACCGGTATCGAGGCGGTTCCGCGCGGTCAGATGGAGGCGGCCCAGAGCCAGGGCTTCACCCGTGCGCAGGCGTACTGGTACATCGTGCTTCCCCAGACGTTCAAGATCATTTTGCCGCCGCTGTGTAACCAGGCGCTCAACCTGGTCAAGAACACGTCGGTGTTGGCACTTGTGGCTGGCGGCGACCTTATGTACCGTTCCGATAATTTTGTGAGTCTGTACGGTTACCTGCAGGGATACATCGTCTGCTGCCTTATGTACTTCATCATCTGCTTTCCGCTCGCCATGCTGGTGCAGTGGCTCGAGCGCCGCTCCAAGGAGCGTCCGCGCGGCGTGAGCCTGGCCGAGCTGGGGCTCGACAATGTAGAGGAGGCCTAGCGCATGGAAATCTTCAACGCGACGAACCTGCTCTACATCTGGGGCGGCTTTGTTAAGACAATCGAGATCTCGGCGCTGTCGATCTTTTTCTCGCTCATCTTTGGCACGGTGCTGGCGCTTGTTAACAGCTATGCGCCCCGCCCGTTCCGTATTTTGGTGAGCGCCTATATTGAGCTGTTCCGTTGCACGCCGAACCTGCTGTGGATCCTGTTTATCTACTTTACGGTGCAGGGTTTGGACATTGTGATTTCGACCATCGCCTTTACGCTGTTTACCAGCGCTGTTATGGCCGAGATTGTGCGCGGCGGCCTCAACTCGATTCCGCGCGGCCAGTTTGAGGCAGCGCAGAGCCAGGGCTTCGGCTTCTTTGCCACCATGCGCTACATCATTCTGCCGCAGACGTTTAAGACGATCATTCCGGCGCTGTTTAGCCAATGCACGACCGTCATCAAGGACAGCTCGTATCTTTCGGGCATTAACGTGGCCGAGCTCATGTACACGGCAAATGTCGTGATGGCCCATGCGATCGACCTGTCGCAGGTGCTTATGCTCTACGGCCTGGTGTTTGCGATGTACTTTGTGCTCAACTTTGGTATCTCGCTGCTGGTGAGGGCGTATCAGAGGCGAATGGTGGCAGCGTAGAATGTGGCAAAGGGACAGCCCCTTTGCCACATAGAGAAAGGAATCGCGATGAGCGATCTGGAGAACAAGAAGAGTCCTGTGGTCATTACTATCGCGCGCGACTTTGGTGCCGAGGGCCACGAGATTGGCCGTATCCTTGCCGATGAGCTGGGGATTCCGCTGTACGATAACGAGCTGCTGGTGCGTGCGTCGCTGCGCGCGGGCGAGTCACTCGACAAGATGGCTGCCTACGACGAGCGCCTGGCCGTGGAGAATATGGCGTTTCTGCCCGACCGCTACGATGCGCGTTCGTACTCGGACAAGTTGTTCCAAAAGATGAGCCAGGTGATTTTGGATCTGGGCGAGACCGAGAGCTGCATTATCGAAGGCCGGCTGTCCGATTATCTGCTGCGCAACAACCCCAACCACATCGCCGTGCTGGTGACTGCGCCCTTTGAGGACCGCGTCGAGATCGTGCGCAAGAAGCGTGGCCTCAACAAAAAGAAGGGTGCCAAGCTGGTCAAGCAGCAGCAGAAGGCGCGCGAGGCGTTCTATAAGCGCTACAGTGCCGGAAAGTGGAAGATGACGAGCGGCAAGGACATCGTCGTCAACCGCGCCAAGCTGGGCCGCGAGGGTTGTAAAGACGTTATCGCCGCTGCCTACCGCTACAAAGTGGCGCAGCTCGAAGGCTAGCCGACCAAAACCACCACAAAGGGGACAGGCACCTTTGTGGTGGTCGGTCGACTGGCATAGAAAAAGTCCCCGCCGGGCGTGTGCTCGACGGGGACTTTGCCGTTTGATGGCTAGCGCTGCAGGTGATTACTCGCCCAGCAGGCTCTTGGTGATGGAAGCGGCGGCCTTCTTGCCGGCACCCATCGCCAGAATGACCGTAGCGGCACCGGTGACGATGTCGCCGCCGGCCCAGATGCGGGGATCGGTGGTCTGGCCGGTCTCCTCGTCGGCGACGATGTAGCCCCACTTGTTGAGCTCCATCTTGCCGCCGATCTTCTTTGCGAAGGGGTTGGCGTTGGTGCCGATAGCCGAGATTGCGACGTCGCAGGGAATCTCCTCGATGGCGCCCTCGATGGGCACCGGGCGACGACGGCCGGACTCGTCGGGCTCGCCGAGCTCCATCTTCTGGACCTTGACGGCGCACACGGAGCCGTCCTCGCCAGCGACAAACTCGAGCGGGGAGACGAGCGGCAGAACCTCGACGCCCTCGGCCTTAGCGTGGTGAAGCTCGGCGCGACGGCAGGGCATCTCGTCCTCGGTACGGCGGTAGGCGATGATGGCGTGCTCGGCGCCCAGGCGCTTGGCGGTACGGACGGCGTCCATAGCCACGTTGCCGCCACCAAAGACGACGACGTTCTTACCGTGCTTGGTGGGGGTGTCGTACTCGGGGAACTTGTTGGCCTTCATCAGGTTCACGCGGGTGAGGTACTCGTTAGCGAAGAAGACGTTGGGCAGGTTCTCGCCGGGGACGTTGAGGAACTTGGGCAGGCCAGCCCCGGTCGCCACGTAGATGGCGTCGAAGCCCTGCTCGAACAGCTCCTCGGCCGTGGCCATGTTGCCCACGACGGAGTTGTACTCAAACTTGACGCCCATGTCCTCCAGGCCGTCGATCTCGCGCTTGACGACTGCCTTGGGCAGACGGAACTCGGGGATGCCGTAGACCAGCACGCCGCCGCCGGTGAAGAATGCCTCGAAGACGGTGACGTCAAAGCCGTTACGGGCGAGCTCGCCGGCGCAGGTGATGCCGGACGGGCCGGAGCCGACGACGGCGACTTTCTTGCCGTTCTTGGGAGCCATCTTGGGCGTGGAGGCGAGCTCGGGGCGGTCACCCAGGAAGCGCTCGAGCTGGCCGATGGCCACGGGCTCGGACTTCTTGCCACGGATGCACTTGCCCTCGCACTGGTTCTCCTGCGGGCAGACGCGGCCGCAGATGGCGGGAAGCATGGAGTCCTCGCGGATGGTATCGAGAGCGCCGCCGAAGTCCTTTGCGCGGATCTGCTCGATAAAGCGGGGGATGTTGATGTTGACGGGGCAGCCCTCAACACAGAACGGCTTCTTGCAGTTGAGGCAGCGCTCGGCCTCGGCCAGCGCCATCTCCTCGGTGAAGCCCTTGTCGACGGGGCGGAAGTCGCAGGCGCGCTCGGCAGCCGGCTCCTCGTTATCGGGGGTGCGGGGCGACTTCATATCGGCAACGAAACGACCGTTAACTAGTGGCATGCGCAGCTCTTTTCCTCATAGGCCTTGAGGGACGCGCCCTCTTCGGAACGGTAAGCGGCCTGGCGGGCACGAAGGTCATCCCAGTCGACCAGGGTGGCATCGAAGTCGGGGCCGTCGACGCAAGCGAACTTGGTCACGCCGCCCACCTCGACGCGGCAGCAGCCGCACATGCCGGTGCCGTCAACCATGATGGGGTTGAGCGACGCGGTGATGGGGGTGTCGTACTTCTGGGCGGTGAGGGTCGAGAACTTCATCATCGGAACGGGGCCGACGCAGAAGACCTGGCTGACGGCCTTGTCCTGCAGCAGGCGCTCCAGCGGAGCGGTGACAACGCCCTGCTCGCCGTAGGAACCGTCATCGGTAGTGATGTGGATGTGGTCCTCGTCGAGGAGCTCGCGGAACTGGTCCTCCATGAGCAGGAGGTCCTTGGTGCGGGCGCCCATGATGGCGTGCACCTCATGACCGGTCTCGACCAGGTGCTTGGCGACCGGGAAGGCAATTGCCAGACCGACGCCGCCGCCAATGACGGCGCAGGGGCCCTCGGCCATCTCGGTGGGAACGCCCAGCGGGCCCACGACGTCGCGCAGCGACTCGCCAGCCTCGTAGGTGGACAGCATCTCGGTGGTCTTGCCGATCACCATGAAGATGAACTCGACCCAGCCCTCGTCACCGTTCCAGCCGGCCAGGGTAAACGGGACACGCTCGCCCGTCTCGTTGGCGCGAACCATGAGGAACTGTCCAGCGTGCGCATGCTTGGCGATTGCAGGCGCCTCGATGCGGAACTTGAACACCTTCTCCGAGAACTGCGTCTTCTCCAGGATCTTATACATAGAACCCCTCTCTTGTTAGGGCCGCCGAACCGTGCCTCCACGGAAATGGACGGTAGCCCGAATAAAACCGTACGCGCACAGGCGTTGTGCAGACATACGGTGCAAATTATACCCTCATGGACATGTCACTTACGTGTGTCTT
>USMR01000055.1 GCA_900555815.1 uncultured Collinsella sp. | reverse complement strand
CCTCGTAGCGCACGGTGACCTGGGGCTGGCCGTCGGGACGCAGATAGGCGAGGGTACCGTCGTGACGTACGGCGGCCAGGCGCTCGGCCAGGCGGCTTGCCAGGTAGTGCGGCATGGGCATGAGGGTCTTGGTCTCGTTGGAGGCATAACGGAACATCATGCCCTGGTCGCCGGCACCGATCAGGTCGATCGGGTCGGTGGTCGCGCCGGTCTGGGTCTCGAAGGACTCGTCGACTCACTGGGCCATTTCGGGCGACTTCTCTTGGATGAGGATCATAACGCCGCCGGTGTCGCAGTCAAAACCGAACTTGGCACGGTTATAGCCAATGCGGCGGATAACGCCGCGGGCGATTTCCTGAACGTCGACGTAGGCCTGGGTGCGAATCTCGCCGGCGACGATAACGGTGCCGGTGGTCACGAGGGTCTCGCAGGCGCAGCGGACGTTCTCCACGTTGGCGGGCACGCCGTTGGGGGCGATGTAGCCCTGCTCCTGCAGCTCTATTTCTTTTGCGAGGATTGCGTCGAGGACGGCATCGCTGATCTGGTCAGCGATCTTATCGGGATGACCTTCGGTCACCGACTCCGACGTAAAAACAAAGGACCCGTGTTGGGGCGGGATGGAACGAAGTTCTTCTGACATGATAGTCCTTTCAAAAACGTGTCCCGGCGACCGTTACCATTCCGCCAGGCTCTCTATGCAAGGGCACATCATAGCGCGTAAATCAAACATTCACACCCTTTCCGCACCTACTCATTGGGCACAGGCTTAAATGATCAGCCGGGATGTTCCTTTTCTGCCAGGGCAGCTAATTTGGGACTGGTCATTTAAGTCTGTCCCCAATGAGTGAGTCGGTGCCCTTTGTGCGGAGGTTGCTTTGATGCTTTATACTGGTGCGGTTAGACATCCATCCTGCAATCGAGGAGATTTCCATGGCATCAGACGTTCGCGTCCGCTTTGCACCCTCACCGACGGGCAAGCTGCACATCGGCGGCGCCCGCACCGCTATCTATAACTGGGCTTTCGCCCGCTCAAACGGCGGCACGTTCATCCTGCGCATCGACGACACCGACCCCACCCGCTCCACCGACGAGAACACGCAGATCATCCTGCGCGCCATGCGTTGGCTGGGCCTGGACTGGGACGAGGGTCCCGAGGTGGGCGGCGACTTTGGCCCCTACGCCCAGACCGAGCGCCTGGACCTGTACAAGCAGGCCGCCCAGAAGCTTTGGGACGAGGGCAAGGCCTATCCCTGCTTCTGCACCAAGGAGCAGCTCGACGCCGATCGCAAGGCCGCGCAGGAGCGCAAGGACCCCTTCCAGGGCTATCAGCGCCGCTGCCGCGATCTTGATCCCGAGGAGGCCCGCCGCCGCATCGAGGCCGGCGAGTCCTACGTCCTGCGCATTAAGGTGCCCGAGGACCGCGGCGACGTCGTCATCCACGACGCCGTCCACGGTGAGGTGACCTTCGACGCCAAGGAGCTCGACGACTTTGTCATCTTCCGCTCCGATGGCACGCCCACGTACAACTTCGCGACCGTCGTCGACGACGCCATGATGAAGATCACCCATGTCATCCGCGGCGACGACCACCTGTCCAACACCCCGCGCCAGGTCATGGTCTACGAGGCCCTCGGCGCGCCCGGGCCCACGTTCGCCCATATTTCCATGATTCTGGGCGCTGACGGCAAGAAGCTCTCCAAGCGCCACGGCGCCACCTCGGTGGAGGAATACCGCGACGCCGGCTACCTGTCCGACGCCTTCGTTAACTACCTGGCGCTGCTCGGCTGGTCGCTCGACGGCGAGACCACGATCATCCCACGCGATGTCCTGGCCAGCAAGTTCTCGCTCGACCGCATCTCCAAAAACCCGGCGACCTTCGACCCCAAGAAGCTCGATTGGGTTAACGCCGAGTACATCAACGGCATGTCCGATGCTCAGTTTGCCGACGAGATCATGGTTCCCGAGCTGCACGAGGCGGGTCTCATCGAGGGTAATGTCGAGTACGGCGAGGACTGGATCGACGCGCTTGCCGCCATCGTCAAGCCGCGCACCAAGATGCCGGCCGACGCCGTGACCGTCGCCGCCCCCATCTTTGCTACGGCCGAGACGCTCGAGTATGACGAGAAGTCCGTCAACAAGGGCCTGGCCAAGGAGGGCATGGGCGCCATTCTGGATGCCGCCAAGGCCGCGCTCGAGGGTGTGGACGAGTGGACCGCCGCGAACATCGACGCCGCGCTTGAGCCGCTGCCCGAGCAGATGGACCTCAAGAAGCGCGTGGTGTTCCAGGCCGTGCGCGTCGCCGTTTGCGGCAACATGGTGAGCCCTCCGCTGGGCGAGACAATGGCGCTCGTCGGCCGCGACGACTGCCTGGCGCGCATCGACCGCGCCCGCACGATGGCACTGTAATCGCTGCGCAAACGTTTGTATCCGAGCCCCGTTCACCCCGAGCGGGGCTCTTGTTTCTGTAGACGTATGGGATAGGAGGTGCTGGGGCCATGGCCGAGCAACTGTCGCTGTTTGGTTCGCCGGAACCTGAGGAGACTACGGTGGTACCGGCATCCGCTGCTGCCCCGGCAAAGCCCGAGCCTGCGCCTGAGCCCATCGCCGCCTACGCGAGTGTGGTTCTTGACATCCCCACCCGTGCGCTGTCCGAACCATTTGCTTACGGCATTCCCGAGTCCCTTGCCAACGACGCCCAGGTCGGTTCGACGGTCCTGGTCCTCTTTGGCACCCGTGCCGCCGCAGGCTACATTGTCGACATCGCGCCCGAGCTGGCCAACCTGCAAGGTAACGACGCCCTCGACCCCGTGCGCATTAAAGCCATCGAGGCTATCCTCAGCAAGCCGCTCTTTACCGCAGAGGCCGCCCGCATCGCGCGCTGGATGAGCCGCGAGTACGTCGCAACGCTTTCCGAGTGCCTGCGTTTGTTCTTGCCCCCGGGTGGAAGCCCGCGCGTGGTCAAGGGCGATGACGGCGCATGGTCGGTTGAGCGTCCCACCGTCAAGCCTATTCAAAACCGCTGGGTCATGCTCACGCCCGAGGGTTTCGACTACACGCCGCCCAAGACTGCCGTTCGCCAGCGCCAGCTTATCGAGGCGCTCCAGTGCGGCCCGGTTACGACGCGCGACCTCAACCTGCTCTACAACAGTATGTCTGCGACCATTAAAGCGCTCGAAAAACGCTGCGTCGTAGTGGTGGAGGAGCGCCGCGCCTGGCGTGGATGCAGCGAGCAGACCACGCTGTCCTCGGCAAGCGGCAAGGCGCCGGTCTCCCTTACCAACGGCCAGCAACAGGCACTCGCGCAGATTGAGCGCGCCCGTCTGGACGCTCATGGCGACGTGGTGCTGGTCGACGGCGTCACCGGCTCCGGCAAAACCGAGGTTTACCTCTCCGCCATCGAACGCGTACTCGCGGCTGGCCGCTCAGCCTGCGTGCTCGTGCCCGAGATATCGCTGACGGCCCAGACCGTCGGCCGCTTCCGCTCTCGCTTTGGCGAGACGGTCGCCGTGTTCCATTCGCGCCTCTCGGCCGGCGAGCGCCTGGACCAGTGGGATATGGTCGCCAGCGGTGCCGCACGTGTTGTCGTGGGCGCCCGCTCGGCGCTTTTTTGCCCGCTCAGCGATCTGGGCCTCATCATCATCGACGAGGAGCACGAGACCAGCTACAAGCAGGGCTCCAGTCCGCGCTACCACGTGCGCGAGGTGGCAGCCGAGATGGCGCGGCGCTACCGCTGCCCGCTCGTGTTGGGCTCCGCCACGCCATCTGCCGAGTCCCTCGACCGCTGCCGCCGTGGCACGTATAACGGTGCCACCTGGACGCGCGTCGAGATGCCCGAGCGCCCGGGACACGCCGTGTTGCCCACGGTTCGCATTGCCGATCTGCGTCGCGAGTTCTCGCACGGTAGCCGCTCCATGTTCTCAAAACCGCTTATAGAAGGCCTTGAGCGTGTGGTCGAGCGCCGCGAGAAGGCCGTGCTGCTGCATAACCGCCGTGGCTTTGCGCCGTTCCTGATGTGCCGCGAGTGCGGCTGCGTCCCCACCTGCAACCACTGCTCCACCGCGCTTACGTATCACGAGCGCACACACACGCTGCAGTGCCACACATGCGGTTCGTCTTGGCGCGTGCAGCCCTATCCGGCGGCCACGAGCCGTTGCCCCAAATGTGGCAGTCGCTACCTGGCAAAAATGGGCCTGGGCACTCAGCAGATCGAGGACGCACTGCACCAGATGCTGCCCGACGACGTCGCCATCATTCGCATGGATGCCGATTCCACGCGCGGCAAGGACGCGCACAAAAAGCTGCTCGAGCAGTTCGATGCCGCCGATTGCGCGGTGCTGCTGGGCACCCAGATGATTGCAAAGGGCCTTGACTTTCCCGAGGTCACGCTGGTGGGCGTGGTCAATGCCGACTTTGCGCTAAAGCTGCCCGATTTTAGAGCGGGGGAGCGCGCCTACGATCTGCTGGAGCAGGTTGCAGGCCGTGCCGGCCGCGGCGATCGCCCCGGCGAGGTTATCATCCAGACCTACCTGCCCGAGGATCCGGTCATTCGCGCCGTCGCTGAGCACGATCGTTCGATCTTTACCGACTACGACCTGGATCAGCGCCGCGACGCGCTGTACCCGCCGTTTGTTCGCCTGGTCAACATCTTGGTGTGGTCGGCGAACCGAGACGACGCGCAGAACTACATCGGACGTATCGCAAAGCTTCTTAAGCGCCGCTGGCATGCCGCCGCGCCCGACTTTTTGCGGGCGGGGAGTGCCGTGCCGCAGGTGCTGGGCCCGGCTTCGTGTGTAATCGAGAGAGCCAAGGACCGTTACCGCTTCCATCTGCTTGTGAAGTCGCCCGTGGGGTACCATGTCTCTGATGATATCGACGCCTGCCTCAAAGAGGTGGGCTCCGTGCGCGGCGTGAGCGTGAGCGTTGACGTCGACGCCTATGATTTGATGTAACAACTCGAAAGGATGGCCATGGAAGCCAACGGAATCGTACTGTCGCCCGACCCTCGTCTGCGCCAGGAGTGCGCCGTCATCGAGGAGATCACCCCGGCAATCGAAGCGCTTGCCGAGAAGATGAAGAAGATGATGTTCGAGAACGGCGGCTGTGGCCTGGCTGCTCCGCAGATCGGCGAGCTCATTCAGCTTGTCACCATCGACTGCGACTACAGCGACAAGAACGACTACGACCCGTACGTGCTCATCAACCCTGTCATTGTTGAGCAGAGCGACCATCTGGTGCCCTTTAGCGAGGGCTGCCTTTCCATCCCTGGCATTAGCTGCGAGATTGAGCGTCCCGACCATGTCGTCGTCGAGGCGTATGACTTGGATGCCAACCTGATTCGCTATGAGGCCACGGGCGATCTGTTCTGCGTGTGCCTGCAGCACGAGATTGATCACCTGCACGGCAACACTATGTTCGAGCGACTGAAGCCCATGCAGAGGATCAAGGCCGTCAAGGAGTACCAGGACGCCCTGGCCCGCGGCGCTCGACCGGGTGAGACGGAGTAGGTTTGTCCGTCCCCGGGGCACCCGCCTATATCATCCCGTGCTCAAACAATCTCGCTGCGCTGCGAAACTGCGCGCGGGACGATATAGGCAGGTGCCCCGGGGACTACGTTGACGCTGCTTGTCTCGCCCGGGTGCCGTGGGCCAGGGAGGGGCGTCTTCGCTGATAATTGCTTTGTTGGAAGAGCTGCTTTTATTGCGGCTCTTTCTTTGGTTTTGGGTATATTTGTTCTTGTTGAATTGTTGTTGCGGATGGGCTGGGTACTTGGCTTTCCGCTGTTATTTGTAGCCGTCTCGGCTTTGGTTGAGAGGAGACGATCTTTATGCGTATTGTGTTTATGGGTACGCCTGATTTTGCTGTGCCTTCGCTGACTTCGCTTGTTGCGGCTGGAAACGAGATTGCGCTTGTTGTTACTCGTCCTGATGCTGTTCGTGGGCGCGGTAAGAAGCTTGAGCCTTCTCCTGTTAAGGCCAAGGCGCTTGAGCTGGGGTTGCCGGTTGTTGAGGCTAATCGTATGACGCCTGAGGTTGTTGAGGCGCTCCGGGCTGCCCAGGCTGACATTTTCTGCGTGGCTGCCTATGGTTGTATTTTGCCTGATGAGGTCTTGAATATGGCGCCGCTCGGCATTGTGAATGTTCATGCGTCCTTGCTGCCTCGTTGGCGTGGGGCTGCTCCTATTCAGCGTGCGATTCTCGCTGGTGATGAGGTCGCTGGCGTTTCTATCATGCGCATCGGTCATGGCGTGGATACTGGTGCTTATTGTGCACAGGCCTCGACCACGATTGCCGGTAAGCATGCCGAGGCGCTGACCATGGAGCTTGGTGAGCTTGGCGGTAAACTG
>USMR01000054.1 GCA_900555815.1 uncultured Collinsella sp. | reverse complement strand
GGCGCAGTTGCCGGCCTCGATGGACCCGGTCTCGTCCTCGATGTGGCACATCTTGGCACCGTTGAGGGTGGCGCAGGTGATGGTCTCGACCGGAGTGAAGCCGATCTTGTCGACGAACTCGTACATCTCCTCGATGGAGCAGGTGCCGTACGGGGTGACGAAGGAGAAGGAGTCGGAGCCGATCGTCATGACGACGCCGCGCTTCTTGGCCTCGCGCAGGCAGTCGTAGTTGCGCTGCAGCTCCTTCTCGACCAGGGTGCCCTCGTACTTGTCGTGCAGCTCGGGAACGTAGACGGGCGGATAGGTGGCGTACCAGGTGGGCAGGAAGGCGATCGTCGGGGTGAAGAAGGTGCCCTGCTCGGCCATGAGGTCCATGGTGCGCTCATCGATATCGAAGCCGTGAATCAGCTGCTCGCAGCCAAAGCGGACGGAGTCGTAGGCAGCGGCGTGGTTGTTGTAGCAGTGGCTCCACACGGGGATGCCGACCATCTTTGCCTCTTCGACCACGGCCTGGATCTCCTCGGAGCAATAGTGCTGGTCGCGGCCGGAGTCCCAGCGCCAGATGCCGCCACCGGTAGCCCAGATCTTGATGGCATCGGGGTTCTCGCGCAGGCGACGACGGACGGCCTTGCGCAGATCCCAAGGACCGTCGACCTGATCGCCCCAGGGGTGCGATTCCTTGTTGAGCTCCTGGCTGCAGTGGTGGGAGTCGCCGTGGCCGGCAACGCGGCAGAAGCCAAGGCCGGTGGCCAGAACGCGCGGGCCCTTGAAGACGCCCTTGTCGATGCAGTCACGGATCTGGATACCAAAGCGGCCGATCTCGCAGACGGTGGTGAGGCCGTGGGTGAGGCAGTCGTAGGCTTGCTTGACGGCGACGGCCTGCTTTTCGAGGAGCGGCTGCATGACCCAGTCGGTGTCATCGTCGGTCAAGTTGCCCGAGAAGTGCAGGTGGGTGTCGATCAGGCCGGGAAGGACGGTCTTGCCGGCGGCGTCGATGACCTCAACGCCCTCGGGAAGGTCCTGCATGGCGCCGGCGTACTCGATCTTGCCGTTGTCGTCGACGAGAACGAGGGAGTTCTCGACCGGCTCGGCACCGGTACCGTCGATGAGCTTGCCGCCAACGATTGCATACTTAGTGGACATGGTTCCTCCTTATGGATCCATATAGTGGGCGAGGCCGTGTTGGGTTAAGGCCTCACAAAGCTACCCAAGTGGCGCCGGGTTCGGTGCGCGGAAGAGAGGGGCCCGCGCACCTGATCCGCCCCGGCTCGGCGTTACTTTTTGCGGGAATTGGTGAAAGCCATGAGGGCCAGGCCAATAGCCAACCAGCCGATCACGATGCTCCACTCCACCATGTTGAGGGAGGCGGGAGAGAACGGAATCACAAGCAGGCCGATGATGATGGCGCAGGCAGCGATAGCGAGGCCGATGCCAAACTTGCCGCCGGGCACCTCGTAGGGACGAGGCAGGTCGGGCTCGGTGAAGCGCATGCGCAGGCAAGCGAGGGCGACCATGCCACAGGAGAAGATGAAGGCGAGAGCCGACACGTTGGTCAGAGGGATGAGCATGTTCTTGCCCAGGAACGGACCGACGACAGTGATGACGCCCAGAACGACGCAGGCAAGCTTGGGAGCGCCGGACTTGGGGTCGACCTCGGCGAACTGCTCGGGCAGCTGGCCCTTGCGGCCCATGGCGAGCATGATGCGGCTCGTGGCGCCGTAGAAGGAGTTCATCGGACCCATGGGTCCAAGCGTAGCGATGACGAGCATGGCCAGGTACAGAAGCATGTTGATGCCCTTGAGGCAGGCGAGCGCGGGAACCGGGCTCTTAACGAACTCATGCCAGTCGAGGATGGTGCCGAACGAGTAGATGCAGACCATGTAGAAGCCGCCTGCGGCCAGCAGGGCCAGGGAGATGATCTTGCCGAACTTGTTCCAGTTGAGGCCCTCGGCCGCTTCCTCAGCCTGCTGAGGAATGGTGTCGAAACCGGCGTAGAAGAACGGGGTCAGAACCAGGACCGAAACGATGCCTGCGAACAGGCTGGTGCCCTCGGTAGCAGGCTTGCCGCCGCCAGCACCGGTGACCTGGGAGAACACGGGCATGGCGTTGTCCGGCGAGCCGGTGAACAGCGAGACGCCCATGGCGAGCAGCATGCCGCAGAGCAGGGCCTTGGTCAGGAAGGCCTGCAGCTTGGCGGCCGAGCTGGCACCGCGGAAGTTGAGGAAGATAACGTAGGTTGCAAAGCCGAGCGCGATCAGCGTCGGGAACAGGTAAACGTCGGCGCCCAGGATGGTATAGAGCTTGACGGCACGCAGCCACTCAAGACCGGGCAGGCTGCCGAACATCTCGGACACGAGGGTCGAGATAGCGATTGCCTCCCACGGGCACAGGATGCCGTTGCCCAGGGCCAGGAGCCAACCGGTGATATAGCTCAGCGTACGGCCAAAGCTACGATCGACATACTCGACGATGCCGCCCGAGATGGGGATAGCAGCCGTGAGCTCACCGAAAACAGCTCCGACGGGCACGAGAAAGATTGCACCCAAGAGGAATGCGATCATAGCGGGAACGGGACCGCCGCCCACGACCATCCAGTCGCCGACCTGCAGAACCCAGCCAGTTCCGATGATGGCACCGAAACCGATGGTGAAGAAGTTCCAGAGCGAAAGCGTTTTCTTCATGCCGCCGTTACCTTCGACTGCAACTTCTGCGTTCTTGTCCGCCATTGTTCCCCTCCTTTCCTTATTGACGCCTCTTTGGCGTCACCCCTTGCGCGGTCTGTTTTGCCGCGCGCTTTTATTTCATGGCTTTAAGATACGGCCTTGGCACAGCAGCGCCGCTTGTGGCTCGACCGAAGGCAGAACTGCAAACGAGCGGCGCCGTTTTTGGGACGAACGGCACGGTTTGCCGCTCATTGTTGTCGCCCGTCCGACGGGCGTACGCTCATCGGACGCATATAGAGATGTTTTTGAGGCCGTGTGTTTTGCGCCTTTCGTACCGTTTACCGAACTTTTGACGCGCGGACCCATTTGTTGCACATCTTTTTTGTAGGATAGACAGGTTATACATGAGACAAGGCGGTACGAATGGCATACGGATACAACGACGGTGATCAACGGCGACAAAGCGTTCGCCTTGCTGGCCGCACCACGCCGACGCCCAGAAGTGCCACGAGCAGCAATCCGCAACGCCCTCAAGAGCAACCCAGGCCTTCGTCTCGGCAGCAGACAAACAGAACACGGCAGAGTGGCCGTCCGAGCACGGGCACAAGCGCACAGCAAGATAGCCGCTTGGGCGCGCGCACTCGACAGCGCCAAGCCGAGGTTCCGCAACTGCGCCGCAACGGCGCACGTCAGCCCGGCAGCCATATCAACCGCTTCTTTTCGCATCCCCAAGGCGGACGCGACGGCAAGCCCTACCGCTCGACATCGTACGTGAATGCCCCCGCCCTGCCGGCTCGTCGGCTTTGCCTCGCACTGTGCTCTATCCTCATCTGTCTGGTCTTTGTGCTTATGAGCTCCTGTATGTCCCACGGCTCGGCCGGTCTCGAGCCCACCGCCGAGGACAAGCTGCTCAAGGCCCCCGTCGCGCCCGGTTATTCTTTCGCCTTTTCGACCCCGCGCTCGCAATGGCAAGCCGGCACGATGCCCCATATCTATCAGATCGACCCTGCATGGTCGGAGCTGCCTTACGCCGGCGGTACCATCCGCCAAAATGCTTGCGGGCCTACGTGCCTCACCATGGTCTATATCTTTAAGACGGGACGCACCGATATGACTCCCGTCGATATGTGCGCGCTTTCCGAGGCAGGCAATTACGCCCCCACCGGTGCAACCGAATGGTCGTTTATGACGAGCGGTGCGTGGCAGTTGGGACTTAACGGAACGGAGCTTCATAACGATCGCGACTCGATGACTCAGGCGCTGCGTTCGGGAGCGCCCGTCATCGCCGCCGTTCGGCCGGGCACCTTTACCAACGTGGGCCACTACATTGTACTTTACGGTATTGACGACGCCGACCAGATTGAAGTCTTCGATCCCAACTCGGCCAGCCGCAGCGCCCGACGCTGGGGCGTCGTAGAGGTCCTCAACGAAGTCGAAGCCATGTGGGCCTACTACTAGTCATTGGGCACTCATTGGGGACAGACTTAAATGAGTGGTCGTCGGGGACAGTCTTACGGACGCCGGCCGAGAGCAGACGAAAAGGGCCATCCCGAACTGCTTGGAACTGCCAGCACGGAAAGCGCATCCTGCTTTGGGGCCCAATAGCGGGATGCGCTTTCCGTTAGCGGCCCGTTTGGGAAACTAGGGACCGCTTTTCGACAAAAATCCGGGATGCATTTTCCGATTGAGGGCCTCAAGGGAAACCGCACCCCATGTTGGACGCTCATTCTGGGATGTGCTTTCCGCAGTTGATCGATGCGGCCTTTAAGGACTGTCCCAAGCTGCCGGCAGGAAAGGAACGTCCCCAAGTGCCGGGTTTCCGCAGCCTGCAATGCTCCTCATGAACAGCCGCCTCAATAACAAAAGCCCCCGCGGCCGAAGCGGACCGCGGGGGCAACAGACCTGCAAGAGTTAACTCAAGTCCTCGCCATTTGATGCAATGACCTTTTGGTACCAGCAGAAGCTGTCCTTTCGGTAGCGATCGAACGTGCCTTTGCCCATATCATCGGCATCAACATAAACAAAGCCATAGCGCTTCTTCATCTGCCCCGTCGAGGCCGACACCAAATCGATACAGCCCCACGGCGTGTATCCCATCAGGTCAACACCGTCCTCGACAATTGCATCGCGCAGCGCAAGAATATGCCTTCGCAGGTAATCAATATGATACGCATCGTGGACTTTGCCGTCTTCCAGCGCATCGAGTCCGCCCACACCGTTCTCGGCGATAAAGAGCGGAAGATGGTAACGATCGTGGTAGCCGGCAAGCGTCACGCGCAAACCCAGCGCATCGATCTGCCACTTCCAGGCAGTCTCTTTATCCTTGAGGTACGGATTGCGCAACGTCGGGAACACGTTGCCCTCCGCCTTCTCGGCGATCACCTGATCATCGGCGCACACCAAGCGCGAGCAATAGTACGAGAACGAGATGAAGTCGACCGTATGCTCTGCCAGATACTCCGTATCGCCCGGCTCAAAGGGCACGTGAACACCCTCTTTCTCGAGTGCACGCAGCTTCCAAGCAGGATAGGCGCCCGCAGCCATCACGTCTGTGTAGAAGTAGCGGCCGCGGTCCTCCTCATACGCAAGCCATACGTCCTCGGGCGCACAACGGTACGGATAGGTCGCACCGGCAGCGACCATGCAACCCACCTTGTTTGCGGGATCGATCTTGTGCAGAATCTCGACAGCGCGAGCGCTCGC
The DNA here is from genome assembly GCA_900555815.1 of uncultured Collinsella sp. Classification (GTDB taxonomy): domain Bacteria; phylum Actinomycetota; class Coriobacteriia; order Coriobacteriales; family Coriobacteriaceae; genus Collinsella. The sequence continues at coordinate 1,005 of USMR01000054.1, read as the reverse complement.
CATAAACATATGGTGCGAGAACGCCGCGGTCACGGCTGCACGGTCACGCTCATCCTCGAGCGTGACACCCGCGTTGAGATAGGACAGCGCCACGCTGTTGATCTCGTTGAACGTAAGCCAATAACGCACGAGGCCCTGGTACGCGCGTCCGACGGTCTCGACGTAGTGCGCATACCGCTCGATCATCTCTCGGCTTTGCCAGCCACCATAGCGCTCGACCAGAGCCAACGGATAGTCGTAGTGCGACAGCGTCACAAGCGGCTCGATTCCATGCTCGCGCAGCGCCTCGAATACCTGACGGTAAAACTCCAAGCCCTCGCCGTTGGGCTCGGTCTCCATCCCTGTGGGAAAAATACGGCTCCAGCAAATTGAAAGACGCAGGCACTTAAAGCCCATCTCGGCAAAGAGCTCGACATCCTCGTGCCAATGATGGAAGAAGTCGTTGCCCCAGCGGCATGGATACAGCCTGTCCGGATCGTCCACGGGCTTTTGCCTGCCAAACATTACATCCCAGCGGTCGGAACCCTGTGGGATCAGGTCGGAGTGCGACATGCCGCGGCCGCCCTCGTTCCAGCCCCCTTCGGCCTGGTTGGCGGCGAGGGCACCACCCCACAAAAAGCCCTCGGGCATACCGGCGGCAGACGTTCTGTCAAAGTAACTCATGCTACTCAGCATCCTCGGCAGAAGCTGCCGCGGCGTTCTCCTGCTCCTGAGCCAGGAGCTGGTTATCGTACACCTTAAAGAACGGGTACCAGACCACAGCCATGACCACGATCAAAACGATCGTAAACACCCAGATGCGCGGGTCGAGGCACTGGACAAAGCCCTGAACGAAGATGGGGAACGTGCCGCTCACCAAGATGTAGAAGTTAGAGACAAGACCCAGTGAGACCGCACCCCAATACAGCAGGGCCGAGATCATGCCGCCTAGCACAAACGGAATCATGAGGATCGGGTTGAAGATGATGGGCGCGCCGAAGATCGCGGGCTCGGAGATACGGAAGA
>USMR01000053.1 GCA_900555815.1 uncultured Collinsella sp. | reverse complement strand
GTCGCCCGCATGGTCATGAGCTCGCTGTACTTCCTGGACGAGGTGCCGTTTAAGGACGTCGTCATCTACCCGACGATTCTGGCCAAGGACGGCAGCCGCATGTCCAAGTCCAAGGGCAATGGCGTTGACCCCATGGACCTCATCGGTATGTACGGCGCCGACGCCATGCGTTACAACCTGCTGACGCTGTGCACCAACAACCAGGACGTCAAGTTTGACGCGAACATCGACAAGAAGACCAAGAAGCTTATCGACAGCCCGCGTACCGACCAGGCCAAATCGTTTGTGACCAAGATCTGGAACGCCAGCCGCTTCCTGCTTATGAACATGGAGGGCTACACGCCCGGCGAGCCCGTCGTGGAGACGCCGGCCGACGCCTGGATGTTCAGCCGCCTGGCAAAGGCCGTGAAGATGGTCACCGAGGGCATCGAGAACTACACCTTTGGCGACATGGCCCGCGGCGTGCAGCAGTTCTTCTGGAACGAGGTCTGCGACTGGTACGTCGAGGTCACCAAGGCCCGCTTGAAGGGCGAGGGCCGTCTGCAGGCGCAGCGCAACCTGATCTTTGTGCTCGACACCTCCATTCGCCTGATGCACCCGCTCATGCCGTTTGTTACCGAGGAGATCTGGGACAACATGCCGGCGAGCGTGCTCGACCTGGATGCCGAAGGCAACGTGGACCGCGCCGAGGCGCTCATGATTGCCAAGTGGCCCGAGCCCGCCGACTACGCTAAGTATGTCGACGAGCCCGCCGAGCGCGCGTTTGAACTGTGCCGCACCGTCGTTTCCGCCGCTCGCGCCACACGTTCGCGCTACCGCTTGAGCCCCAAGGCCGAGCTCGACTTGGTCGTGCGCGCCGGTGCCGAGGACATCGAGAAGCTTGAGAGCCTTCGCTCGACCATTGAACCGCTGGCGAACACCGCCTCGCTGGTCATGGGCATCGACGTTGAGAAGCCGGCCGCGAGCATCGCCGTGGTCGACAGCGGCGTCGAGGTCTTTGTGGTGCTCGAGGGCAAGGTCGATCTTTCGGCCGAGAAGGCACGCCTGGAGAAGGAGATCGCTGCGGCCCAGAAGGAGCTCGCCGGTTGCGAGAAGACGCTTGCCAACGAGGGCTTTGTGGCTAAGGCCGCGCCCGCGGTGGTCCAGAAGAAGAGGGACCGTGCAGCTGAGCTCAAGGAGATCCTGGCGGCGCTGACTGCTCAGGTTGCAGACTTCTCGTAAGGTTTAATCTGGGGCGCGTCCCGACGCTTTGCTCGCTACTGCAAACAGTCCTGCGCAAGACGGACAGCACATTAAGTGCTGTCCTTTGCGTGCGGAACTTGCGGCGAGCAAAGCATCGGGCCGCTCCTAGTTCGTTTACGTGGTTGTTTGCATCTGGCGTGTTGGGGCCACTGGGTTGTGGCCTTGATCTTGCTGCAATCGGGTAAAGGCTGATATTGTCAACGCGAGGGGCTCATTCTTTTTGATGAGCCTCTTTTTCTGTTATGGGGGACTTTGGGTTATGGCTAAGCGTTCTGGGTCTTATGTCGTTCCGTTCTCGTTTGAGCTGCTTTCGTTTGATGAGGCTGTGGGGCTTGCTGCTGATACGGGGCGGATTTCTGGGGATGCTGGTCCTTTGCTCGAGACGGTTGTCGATATGCTCGATGAGCTGGGACGTCCGGATGAGTATTTTGATTGCATTCAGGTTGCCGGTACCAATGGCAAGACTTCGACCACGCGTTTTTCGGCCGCCATCCTTCGCGGCGAGGGGCTCAAGACCGCGCTGTATACGTCGCCGCAGCTGGTACGCTATCCCGAGCGCATGGAGGTCGATGGTCATGTCGTGAGCGACGAGGCGTTTGCCCGTGGCGTTTCGGCCGCTGTTGAGGCGGGACATCGCGTGAATGCGCGCCGTGTGGCGGCGGGGGAGCGTGCCTATTCCATCACGCCGTTTGACCTGCTGACGGCTGCCGCACTTGTAGTGTTTGCCGAGGCCGCGGTGGATGTTGCCGTGCTCGAGGTTGGCATGGGCGGGCGTTGGGACGCCACGAGTGCGACCGATCCCGTGGCCGTCGCCATTACGGGCATTGGGCTCGACCATACACGCATCCTGGGCGATACGCTCGAGGCCATTGCGGGGGAGAAAGCTGCGGTTATTAAGCCTGGGCGCCTGGTTGTTCTGGGCGAGGGCACGCATGAGGCGAGCGTTCAGCGTGTGATGGACGCACGTTGTCGCGAGTGCGGCATTGTGCCGCTCGTAGTGAACCATGCCACGACCAAGGTGCCGGAGCACGTGGGCGATACAGTCGAGTTTAGCTGCACCACGCCGCGTTCTATCTATACGTCGAGCATGGTTAAGCCGGCGTATCAGCCGCAGAATGCCGCGTGCGCGATTATGCTGTGCGAGGGGTATCTGGGCCGCGAGCTTGACCACGAGTCGCTCGACGCTTCTCTTATGGGCTGCCCCACGCCGGGTCGCTTTGATGTGCTGGGAACCGATCCGCTCAAGCTGATCGACGCCTGCCATAACCCCCAGAGCTGCGAGAACTTTGTGAGCGCGTTGGACGAGATCGATCCGTGCGTGGAGAATCGCCCCACGCTGCTGTGCGCTGCGCTGGCCGACAAGGACGTGGCAGGCATCGTCGACGTGCTGATTCCCGTCTTTCCACGCGTAGTCGTGACCCAGACCGATTCCGACCGTGCCCTGCCGGCGGAGGAGCTCGCTGCCCTCGTTGATGCCGATAAGCTCGCGGGCGTATACCCGAGCGTGTCCGAGGCCCTCGCTGCCTTCGATGCCGCGGGCGAGTCCTTCGTAGCAGCCGGCACCATCACCCTAGCCGGCGAAGTAGCCGGCCTGCTGCGCTAACCCATCTCCTCATCAGTTGCGGTGAAATAGGGACTGTTTTACAAGCCAGGAGCCCCAAACAGTCCGTATATCACCGCAACTCAAAAGCAGCCAATTTGGGACGGGGCTTTTTTAGCTGCCCTGTACCCCGAGTTGACTCGCTTGTCACGAAATGGGCCTATCTACTACGTTTGACCGGTTACCCTCGACCACACGGAAAATCGTGAAATCAAAACCGCAGGTAGACGGCTTGCTGGTTTTGCGAAAACGCGGGTGTGGTCGACCCATGCGGGTTAAACGTAGTAGATAGCCCGTTTTCGTGGCACGACGTAATCGCAATGTGACAAAGGGACCGCCCCGTTGTCACATAGATACGTCACCTGATTTCTCTCGTTTACGAAGCCATTTATGCCGCTTAACCTGTAGCATATTGCAAACCTCCATCGGCGAAGGATACGCTCAACTTAACTTGCCAATCGGACCAGTGCTGTTTGGTCCGTTGAGCGTGTCGGGAGGAAACATGAACAGAAGGCATGTCAACGCGGCCATTACCGCGGGTTTGGCTCTGACGATGACGGTCGGCTCGGTGCCGCCGCAGGCGTTCGCCGAGATGATGCAGGGTGATACTACCCAAGTCGTTGCCGAGCAAAGCGATGCGACGGGTGCGGCTGCCACGTCTGCGGACACCGGTCAGGCAACCTCGCAAGACCAGAGTGAAGACAAGATCGCCTCTTTTGCCAGCCTGAACGAGCTACATGTTGCCGAGGGATCCGACGCCACGCTGCCCCAAACTGTAACGGCAACCTACGAGAGCGGTACCACCAAGCAGGAAAACGTCATCTGGAAGCTGAACGGCGCCGATGCTCCGGCAACCTTGGCGCAGCTGCCTGCCGGCTCGTATGAGTTTGAGGGTACCGTCGACGGCACCACGCAGACGGTCAAGCAGCGCATGGTTGTCGAAGCTGTTACGGCGGACCCGGCAGTGGTAGATCCGGCGGCAGTAAACGCCCCTGATGTCACAGAGACGAGCAACGAAAGTGGCATTACGGTCGAGTCGATCGACGCCAACCCGATTCTGGAAAAATATGTCGGTGCCGATTACTACGGCCAGATCCAATCTTCGAGCGTTAAGGTAAAGCTGTCGGATGGCACCGAGACCTCGGCGTATGTTGATTGGGACGAAAAGTCGCAGACGGCATTTGATACGGCGGCGGAGGAATCCGAAGTCCCCATTACCGGACAGATTACCGGCGTTAGCGTGAACAACAACTGGATCACGCTCGCGGAGCCGTACGAAGTGAGCGGTGTACTTAAGGTGTACGTTCCCCGTTCAACCAGTAATGGCTCATGGGTATGGACTGCAGCTGGTATTGCTCCCGCGCTTCCGTCCAGCATTTCGGTCAATTATTCAAATGGTCAATCTTATACATGCCCTGTTGAGTGGAATGAGATCTCGGCTGATCAGTACCAAAAGGAAGGAACCTTTGTTGTCGAGGGACATTTGAAGAGCTATCCCTCTATGTTCGCACAGTGCACGGTCGCAGTCCGCTCTGTTAAGAGCGTCCAGACCGAGTTGACGTGTACGACCCTAACTGGTGAGGTCCCGTCTCTGCCGTATTCTGCTTCGGTTGTCTTTGATAGCGGGGCCACCGAGCAGATCCCGGTGTCTTGGGATTCTTTCGACGCGTCGCTTTACTCTAAGGTGGGCTCGTTTACGGTTAAAGGTAAACTAAACGGTTTTGATTACCGTGAGGTTACCTGCACCGTTACCGTCAAAGATCCTAAGGACGTACTCGATCTTAATTCTCTGAGGTTCGAGCGCGTGGTCGGCGACATTTCTCCTCTTAGCACGTATGTCTATTTCCCGTTTACGCAGTCAAATAACACTACATACACCCAAGGCTATCAGGTTAACTGGGACAACGCCGACGTGTCTCAATTCCAAAAGGCAGGCACCTATACGGTCACGGGCACGCTTGTGACATATAACGAATCTTCAGCCGCTAATGGCCTAAAGGTAACTGCTCAGGTCGAGGTCAAAGAAGTTGCCTCTATCGACGCTCTTGCTCCCGTTAACACGCCCGTCGGCGTACGTCCTACAACGGGCGGCGGTCTTCCCTACAGCGTTGAGGTTGCATTCACCGACGGTACAAAGAAGCAGTGCAACATTGCGTGGGACCCTATTTTGGACACGCAGGTGGCAAGTGAGGGGTCGTTTAAGCTTTCCGGTTCGCTGTCGTATTGGACCAATACCTCATCTTCATCGTCTACTCAGGTGGAGCTGGGTGACAGCAACCGAGTCACGGCGACCATCTCCGTCCGCGCCCTGCAGATGCCTTCCTCGACATCGACAAGCACGCTTATCGGTTGCCAGCCCAATATGCCGGGTTCAATCGAGGCCACGATGTGGAATGGCTCGCGAGGCAATTTCCCCGTTCAGTGGTCGACGATTAGTCAGGACGCCCTAAAGAACCTTGGCCAGATTACGGTTAGCGGATATTTTACCGGCTCTAACATTCCGGCTACGGCGACGGTCAACGTCTGCGATCTCGAGGACAGCAACATCGGCAAGATTGCTTATGTTCCCGGCGCCGGACTTCTGGCTCCGCGCTACACATCCACGCTGTATTTGTCGGATGGCAGCTCGTTCTATCCCCAGTATTCGTCGGGGCAGCCTTATAGCTGGGATGAGTTTCCTCAAGAACTGCTGGACGGCAAGCCTGGCGAGTACGAAATTACCGGTACTATCACTGGCTCGCTGGCGAAGGTCAACGCGATCGCGGTGTGCAGCGAGGTCAAGGGCGTCAATAACTATAGCGAGAATGGCGTGACGCTTGGGCAGTCGTACGAGGACTGGCGCGTTATTTACCCCGGTGAGGAAGTCAATCTGGACTACTTCTACGTGTCCGGCGTATTGCAGGATGGAACGACTTTTGACAGTCTCGGCGTCAACTGGGATACCTACGATAGGTGCTCCCAGAAGGACTGCACGATTACCGGAACGGTCGCCGGAACGAATATCCCCGTGAAAGTGCACGTCATCGTGACTAAAAACTGGGAGGCTCAGCCACAAACCATTACAGTGCTCAAGGGCAGCGACGGCACCGCCATGCTTCCCGGCTATGTCGAACTTATCAGCCCCGATGCGGCAGAACATCCGGACTATTCGCACAAATACGCCGAGACCAAGTGGAACACGAAGGGCTTCGATTGGACCCAGGGCGGCGTGGTACGCGGCACTGCAACAATTAGCTTTAATGCAGGGTACGGCATGCAGACTGTCGACGTTCCGATTACTGCCACCGTTAAGATCGCGAGTAAGGCAACCTCGGTTCAGGGCGGAACCATATGGACCGTCCCCGGCACCAAGCCGATGCTGCCGGAATACCTTGAGGTTCGATACGACAACGATGTGTCTTCTGAGCCCCAGCGCGAAAAGGTCACATGGGACCGTGTCGCCGAAGACGCTTATGCCAAGGACGGTTCGTTTAAGGTGAAGGGCAAGCTCCAAGGTGGTGCCGAGGCGACAATCACTGTTGACGTCTGTTCC
>USMR01000052.1 GCA_900555815.1 uncultured Collinsella sp. | reverse complement strand
AGCAGCGGTCGGCTCGTTGACGATACGCTTGACGTTGAGGCCGGCGATCTTACCGGCGTCCTTGGTGGCCTGACGCTGGGCGTCGTTGAAGTAGGCCGGGACGGTGATGACGGCGTCGGTGACGGTCTCGCCCAGATACTTCTCGGCGTCGGCCTTCATCTTTGCGAGCGTCATGGCGCTCACCTGCTCGGCGGTGTAATCCTTGCCCTCGATGTCGACGACGGCACGGCCACCCTGGCACTCGGAGTACTTGCGGCCCATGAAGCGCTTGATGGAAAACACGGTGTTCTTGGGGTTGGTGACAGCCTGGTTCTTAGCGGCCTTACCCACGACGCGGTCGCCGTCGGCACGGAAGCCCACGACGGACGGGGTGGTGCGGTCGCCCTCGGCGTTCACGATAATGGTCGGAGAACCGCCCTCGAGAACGGCCATTGCGGAGTTAGTAGTACCAAGGTCGATACCAAGAATCTTGCCCATTAGAAATTCCCTCTCTCTTGTGCGTTTGCACCGACTCGGCGGTCTGTCGAACGGTGTTTCGGCTTGTCTTTCAGGATGTAGTGTATCCCCTTATGGGCCGGAATATACAAAATCTAAGTCAATTCATATAAGATTTCTTATTGCTGAGAGTTTAGGTTCGCAAATGCGCAGGTAGACGCACTGTTTGAGTTCTAGGCAAATCTATCGAGATCTATGTAGAGATGACTGAGGTTTGGGTCCGAGGGTGCCTGGGGCTGCCCTGCGGAAAGCTTGTCCCAGTTTGAGCGTGGATTCCGGGTCGCAGCTTCCGTCTGAAGGCTCAACCGGAAACCGTATCCCGTTTTGAGAGCTGATACCGGGTCGCAGTTTCCTCTAGCGGCCCAACCGGAAACTGCGACCCGTTTTTCGGCCAAATAACGGGATGCCCTTTCCGCAGGCGCGCTCAATAGCTCAATATTTCAAGTCACCTTTAGCTAACATTTGCGCAGCTCAACGGCCCCACCTGCGCGTTTTTTAGTAAACCTTGGCATACTCGGCGAACGGTATGAAGATGCCGGCCAGAGGGTATTGCAAACGGTCGCTCCCGTGGTATGTTTTTGCCCGAATCAAACCGGCGCGCATCGCCTGTAGCGTCGGTCAACAGAGAGGAAACTACCATGGCTCATCCCGTAATTGATGCCGACGAGTGCATCGCTTGTGGCGTTTGCGTCGACTCCTGCCCCGCTGGCGTTCTGGAGCTCCAGGACGTCGCCACCGTCGCTGACGAGGACTCCTGCGTCGCCTGTGGCGCCTGCCAGGACGCTTGCCCCGCTGGCGCGATCACCGAGATCGTCGAGGAGTAACAACTCCCCACTTGCACACTCAAAAGTACACCGTGCACAAAAAAGGAGGCCTCCGCATCGCCGCGGAGGCCTCCTTTTTTGTGCGGATAACTAATTTGGCACCGCTGCAGATTGCCGCTTAGGGGCGTTTGCAGCATCGGCTACGATAGGTCGTCCTCGTAGGGCATCAGATCTGCCAGATAGCCCTTTTCCTTGAGCATGGCCTCGATCTCGTCGAGGGTTTGCTCATCCTCTGCCGCAATACGATGGAAGTGATAGCCGCTCGTCACCGTTAGTAGCGGGAAACTCTTGCCGCTCTCGATATCGTGCAGGTAGCGCTCAACATCGCGACGATTGCGGATGTCCAGGTCGGCCGTGATCTTACCGTACACGCGGTGATTGACGATCACGTTGAGCACGGCGCCTCCGGCGTCGACGATACTCGTAAGCTCATCGCCTGCCTGCTCCACGCCGTGGCGAACCTTGACCAAGCGCGTGGGCACAGCGGGGCTGCTGGGGGCCTCCTGCAGCACGTAGCCGCGATTGGTCGCCACGATATCGTGCCCATCGGCGCGCAGCAGGGCGATGTCTTGCACGACAATCTGGCGGCTCACACCCACCTCACGAGCAAGTGCGCTGCCGGAGACGGGGCCCTTGGCTCGCTCGAGCACGGCCATGATGGCACGGCGACGCTCGCGGGCGTCCATTATTTACCGTCCAGCAGACGCAGGTGCTTGAGCGAGAGGTCGAGAATCGGCGCAGAGTGCGTCAACGCCCCCGAGCTGATAAAGTCAACACCCAGGTCGGCAAGCGCGCGGATATTGTTGGCGTCCACGTTGCCCGAGCACTCGGTCTTGGCGCGACCGGCGATAAGCTCAATCGCGGCAGCCATGTCGTCGTGGATCATGTTGTCGAGCATGATGATATCGGCGCCGGCCTCCACGGCCTCGCGCACCATATCCAGGTTCTCGCACTCGATCTCGACCGTCGTGGTAAACGACGCATGGGCGCGCGCCATCTCGATCGCGCGTGCCACGCCACCGGCGGCGTCGATGTGGTTGTCCTTGAGCATGACGGCCGTCGACAAGTTATAGCGGTGGTTGCTGCCGCCGCCGATCTCGACCGCGGCCTTCTCGAAGACACGCATGCCCGGTGTGGTCTTACGCGTGTCGACGAGCACGGTCTTGGTACCCTCGAGCGCCGCCGCCATGCTGTGTGTGTAGGTGGCGATACCGCTCATGCGCTGCAGGTAGTTGAGCGCCACGCGCTCGCCCGAAAGCAGCACGCGCGCGTCGCCGCGCACCTGGCCCACGTGGTCGCCGGCGTGCACCTCGTCACCGTCGGCAACATCAAAGAGCACCGAGCTCTGCGGATCCAGCAGCTCAAAGGTGCGGGCGAACACGTCCAGGCCGGCGATAATGCCGTCGGCCTTGGCGATGAGTTCCACCGTGGCGGGACGCGCCGTGGGGCACACGCTCGCCGTGCTCACGTCCTCAAACGTGATGTCCTCGCGCAGAGCCTGCAAAATCAGATCATCGACGACGAGCTTCATGGTAATGGGATTCATGGTCTACTCCTCCACGGCCTGCGTGCCGGCGGCACGGGCCAAATCATCGATTGCAAGGGTCTCGGCGCTCAGGGCGCGGTGACGCCCGTCAAGCGCGGGCTCACCGGCCTGCTCCACGGCCAGCGACTTGCCGGTGCGCATGTACCACGCGGCGCGGCGGCCCCAAACCAGAGACTCGAGCAGGCTGTTAGAAGCTAGGCGGTTCTTGCCGTGCACGCCATTGCAGGCCGTCTCGCCGGCGGCGTAGAGCTCGGGCATCGAGGTGCGGCCGTCCTTGTCGACCCACACGCCGCCCATAAAGTAGTGCTGCGTGGGCGTGACGGGGATGGGCTCGTCCAGGATATCGCGACCGTCCTCAAGACAGCGCGCGCGGATGTTAGCGAAGTGCTCGGTGCCGTCCTGCTTCATCTGCTCGCGGATGGAGGCGGAGACCACGTCGCGCGGCTGCAGCTCGTCGGTAAAGCGCTCGCCGGCGGCATTGAGCAGAATCGCGCCCTCACCGCGGCAGCTTTCGCTGATCAGGAACGTGCGACCCGGCTGCGGCGAGAACAGACCCGTGGGGTGGATCTGCACGTAGTCCAGGTGCTCCATCGTAATGCCATGCTCCTGAGCGATGTAGCAGGCGTCACCGGTGAGCTGCGGGTAGTTGGTCGAGTGGTCGTACACGCCACCGATACCGCCCGTTGCCCACAGCGTATGGCGGGCATGGATCTTAAACGGCTCGCCGGCATGCGCGCCCTCGGCGGCAGTTGCCAGCTCGTCGGCGGGGCGAGCTGAATCGTCCTCGTCCACGGCGACGGCGACAACACCGGTGCATACCGTGGCGCCGTCACACTCGCCCGTCAGGATGTCGGTCATGGCTACGTGCTCCAAAATCTGCACGTTGTCCAACTTACGGACAGCCTGGAGCAGCTTGGTCGTAATCTCCTTGCCCGTAATGTCGGCATGGAAGGCGATGCGCGGGCGGCTGTGCGCGCCCTCGCGGGTAAAGTCGAGGCTGCCGTCGGCCTTGCGCTCAAAGTCCACGCCCATGGCCAGCAGGTCGTTGATGACCGAACGGCTCGAGCGAATCATGATGTCAACACTCTCGCGGCGGTTCTCGTAATGGCCGGCGTGCATGGTGTCCTCAAAGAAGGCATCGTAGTCAGAACCCTCGGGCAGCACGCAGATGCCGCCCTGCGCGAGCATCGAATCGCACTCATCGACGGCGCCCTTGGAGAGCATGATTACGCGCATGCTCGTCGGCAGATTGAGGGCAGCGTACAGGCCCGCCACGCCGCAACCGGCAATGACGACGTCACACTCCATATCGGGGTATTGTTTGGTTTCCACAGGAATCCTCTCCCTTGTAATGTGGCATATGGGATGGTCTCTCATGTCACATTGGCTTAGCGCGCCGCGTACTCGAGCATGCGGTCGAGCGTGAGCTTGGCCTGATCGGCGGCCGCATCCGACACGCCGATCCGCACCTCGCCCTCGCCCGTCTCTAGGCAGTGCACGAGCTTTTCGAGCGTGATGAGATCCATGTTGACGCAGGTGGGCTGCACCGCAGGGAAGTAGAACTTTTTGCCGGTGCCCTGGCAGCGGCGCTCGAGTTCGTAGAGCACGCCGCGGACCGTCACGATGATGAACTCGCTCGCGTCCGACTCCTCGGCATACTTGATGATGCCGGCAGTAGAGCCGATGTAGTCAGCCTCGGCCAGGACGTCGGCCTTGCACTCGGGGTGCGCCAGCACGAGCGCGTCGGGGTGCGCCTCCTGCGCGTCAACGATCTGCTCGACGGTGATGATGTGGTGACGCGGGCAGTAGCCGTTGTTGAGGATGACGTGCTTTTGGGGCACCTGCTCGGCCACAAAGCGGCCCAGGTTCTGGTCGGGAATGAACAAGATGTGCTGCTGCGGCAGCTCGGAGACGATCTTGACGGCGTTAGAGCTGGTAACGCACACGTCACTCCAGCTCTTAATCTCGACCGTCGAGTTGACGTAGCAGACGACAGCCAGGTCGTCGCCATACTCGGCGCGCGCCGCGTCGACCGTCTCGCGCTTGACCATGTGCGCCATGGGGCAGTCCGCGCCCGGCTCGGGCAGCAGCACGGTCTTGGTGGGATTGAGCAGCTTGGCGCTCTCGCCCATAAACTCCACGCCGCACAGCACGATAGTCTGCTGCGGCAGACTCTTGGCAAGCTTTGCCAGGTAGAAGCTGTCGCCGACGTAATCGGCCACAGCCTGCACCTCGGGCGCCACGTAATAGTGCGCCAGGATCACCGCGTCACGTTGGGTTTTTAGTTGCTGAATGGCCTCGACGAGCTCTGCGGGCACCAGTGCCGCACGCTCCGTTGCCGTCGTTGCCGATGCCAGGCCGGCCGCGATATCGCGTGCAAGCTCCGACGCATCCATGTTCGCGCTCTGTGCCATCAAGGCCCCTCTCTTTTGGCGAATCTTGGGGCTTTAGTATGACACCTAGGTTTACAGCTGACAAGACAGCTGTAAACCTAGGTGTAAAGTTGAAATAAAGATTCAATCATGTGGCAGGTCCATTTTCGAACTGGCAAGCTGAGGATAGCCGGGCTTTCGATAGCGCAAGGGGCATCTTTCGCCACCGCAATACCGCTTGGCGCGAGTTGCACGACGCGGGACGCAAATGGGACACGCCTCCGCAGGCGGTCCGCACCCAATGTGGCAAAATCGAACTACTAAGGGGGCTCAGAATGCTCAAGATTATTGCCTGCGACGATGATGTCGCTTTTCTAGATAGACTGCACCGGATGATCGACCGTTGGTCGACCGAGACGGACACGGCGGTCGATGTTGCACTCGTTACGCGCGGCGAGGACCTGCTGGCACGCCATGCCGCATCGCGCGCCGACATTATCATGCTCGACATGATCATGCCGCTCGTCAACGGCATGGACACCGCCCGCGAGCTGCGCCAATCCGATACCGCCGTGCACTTGGTGTTTCTGACCTCATCGCCCGAGTTCGCGCTTGAGTCCTACGAGGTCCGCGCCTTCGACTACCTGCTCAAACCCGTGACCTACGAGCGCGTGGCGCAACTGCTCGACGAGCTGTCGAGCCTGCGTCCGGCAGCGACCGACGAACTCGTCATCAAGACGTCCTTTGGCTACCATGCCCTGCGCCTATCCGATATCGAATATGCCGAGGCCCGCAACAAGCACGTGGTCTTCCACCTGCGCGATGGCCGCGATATCGAGGCGCTCGAGCCGTTCCGCAGCATCGAGGACCGACTGGCCCAAAACGCGACCTTCTTTAAGTGCCACCGCAGCTACCAGGTCAATCTGCGCAATATCGACCACTTTAACCGCACGGAAATCGTCATGCGCTCGGGCGCGTGCATACCGCTCGCGCGCAGCTGCAAGCAGGGATTCCAAGACGCCTACTTTGCGGTACGGTTCGAGGGCGGGAGACGCTGATGCTTTCCTCGGCAGAACTGGTACTTTGGGCAATCCACCATGCGACGACGTTGCTCTTTGGCGTCTTTGCCTCGGCGGCGCTGTGCGGTGTCGAGATCAACCGCCGCCATTC
>USMR01000051.1 GCA_900555815.1 uncultured Collinsella sp. | reverse complement strand
ATCGTTCTTGGATGGGTTTTTCCCGCTTGCACCCATCGGAAAAGTATGATTTCAGGTGCGACGCAAATAGCGCATGTACGGGCATATTGGCACATACTTGGCGCGCGTTTACATACCTTGCGGCAACATACCTTACGACAAAGGAGAACAGTATGAGCGAAAAGCTGGAAGCAGTGGCCACCTCCGAAGCCCCGGCAGCACTCGGCGCCTACAGCCAGGCCGTGAAGGCCAACGGATTCGTGTTCGTCTCCGGCCAGCTGGGCATCGACCCCGCAACCGGCAGGATGCCCGAGGGCGTCGAGGCCCAGGCTAAGCAGTCCCTCGCCAACGTCGAGGCCCTGCTGACCGCTGCCGGCGCCACCTTTGCCGATGTCGTCAAGACCACGGTCTACCTGGCCGACATTGCCGACTTCGCTGCCGTGAACGAGATCTACGCCTCCAAATTCGAGGCTCCGTTCCCCGCGCGCAGCGCTTTCCAGGTTGCCGCCCTTCCGGCCGGCGGTCTGGTCGAGATCGAGGTCGTCGCCGCTCTCTAAGGCGTTGGCAACAACTAAACATGACATGCAAAAAGACCCTGCAGTGTGAGCTGCAGGGTCTTTTGCCAAGCAATGCGACAAAAATGGTCCGTTTCCCTCCGTCCCCAAGGGATCGCGTTTAGCCTTCCTTGCGGACTTTTTGCAGGTAGCGGTAGACGCTGGGCTCCGAGATGCCCAACGCGGTGGCGGCGCAGGCCACGGCACCCTTGAGCATGAACACCCCGTTGCCGTTGAGGTGGCGAATGACGTCCACGCGGTCGCTCTGACCAAGCGACGCTACATCCAGCCCGCGCGCGCTCAGCAGCTCGGCAATACTGCGGTCGATGAGCTCCTGCGTGGACTCCGAAAGGCTTTCGACCTCGATAGACGCGGGCTCCGTGCGCGTCGGCGCCGCGTCGAAGCATGCCATGAGCTGCTGCGCCATGGCGTTGATGGAGCGCACGGTCGAGAGGTCGGTGTTGACGCAGAGCATACCGACGATCTCGTCACCCTCACGGATAAAGTACGTCGCCGACTCCAGCGTCTTGCCACCGGCACCGCGCCCCTCGTAGCCCGTAATAAACGGCAGGTCGCGATACTTGGCATCGTGCATGATCTTGAGTGCCAGATCGGTGGCAGGACCGCCGACCTTACGGCCGCTCACGATGCCGTTGCGAATATCGACGATGGCGTGGTCGGGATCCGAGAAATCATGCAGCACGATCTCGCTGTTTTTGCCGAGTATCTGCTCCAGGAAATCGACCATCGGCAAAAAGCGACGTACGGTCTCGTTCACGGGCAACTCCTTTGGGTGAAATCGGAAATGTTCATAACAATTTTTTCTCATGGTAACACGGTGTCTATTGACTCGTATATTCGCAGGTACATTGCGTAATACAGACGAGCGGTAGGAATTTGGCGGTAAACGGTCGACCAAAAGAAAAGTTAGATGTTATTTTGACAAAACACTTTTCTGACCTGCGAAAATGCGTTATTTCAGCTGAAGAATAGTCTGATAACAAAAAATTATTATTGAGAATGAGAATCATCTTTAATACGATATGCAATGAAGGCACAACCTCAACCCCGCACTGCGTCACAATAGAGCGTTAGATGCGAAAACAACTACTTCGAGGATTGGTGGTCAAATGACCCAGGAGACGGTTACGAACGGCACTGAAGCCCTGTTCACTCGCGAAGGCATGCCTCCCGTTAAGGAAATGATCCCGTGTGCCCTTCAGCACGTACTGGCATCGTTTGCTGGCATCATTACCCCGGCGGTCATCATGGCCGGCGTCTACGGCTTTAATAGCCAGCAGAGCACCGACATCATCCAGGTCGCGCTCATTCTTTCGGCGATCGTTACGGCCCTTCAGGCCTTCGCTCCCTTCCGTCGCATCGGCGGCGGCCTGCCCATCGTCATGGGCGTTTCGTTCGCGTTCCTGCCGGCCCTGCAGGCCATGGGTGCCTCGGGCTTTAGCTTTGGTGCGCTGCTGGGCGGCGAGATCGTCGGCGGCGCCGTCGCGGTCCTCTTTGGTCTGGCCTACAGCAAGATCAAGTGGCTGTTCCCGCCCGTCGTGACCGGTACGGTCATCTTCTCCATTGGCGTCTCTCTCTATCCCACGGCCGTCAAGTATATGGCCGGCGGTATGGGCACGCCGCTGTGGGGCACCCCGCAGGCGTGGTGCGTCGCTCTTATCACCTTCGCCGTGGTCTTTGCGCTCGCCAACTTTGGCAAGGGCACGCTCAAGCTGGGATCCGTGTTCTTTGGCATGAACGTTGGCATGATCGTCTCCATCCCCTTTGGCATGATCGACTTCTCCAGCGTCGCCACCGCTCAGGTCTTCGCCCTTCCCAAGCTCATGCCCTACGCGCTCGAGTTTGATCCTGAGGTCTGCATTACCCTCGCCGTCGTGTTCCCCATGGTCGCCATCCAGGTTATCGGCGACGTCTCCGCTGCCTGCCTTGGTTCCATCGACCGTATGCCCACCGAGCGCGAGCTCTCCGGCGCTATCGTGTCCCAGGGCCTCACCTCTATGGTCGGCGGCCTGCTGGGCGGTCTTCCCACCAGCGCCCTTGGCCAGAACGTGGGCATCATCTGCTCCAACAAGGTCGTCAACAAGTGGGTCTTTGTGATCATCGCGGCCGTCTTTGCCATCGCCGGTCTGTTCCCGCAGCTCTCTGCTGTCCTTTCCGCTATCCCGCAGCCCGTCATCGGCGGCGCGACCGTCGGCGTCTTTGGCACCATCACCATGAACGGCGTGCGCATGTTCACCCGCGAGGGCCTCACGCAGCGCACTACCACCATCGTCGGTACCTCCGTCGTCTTTGGCCTGGGTATCTGGATGGCCAGCGGTTGCCTTGCCGGCGAGGGTATGCCCACCTGGGTGCCCACCGTCATCGGCTCCAATGCCGTAACCCCCACCGCCATCATGGCCATTGTCCTTAACCTGATTCTTCCGCAGACGCCGGTCGTGGCTCAGCACATCGATGCTGCCAAGGACGCTGCCGTGGATCTGGTCTTGCCCGAGAGCAAGAAGTAACCAATTCGGTGCTATTCGTCGGCGGGCGCATCGCCTCGTCCGCCGACGTCATGCGGCGCCAAGCCGCACTTCAAAGGGTTTGTCCCTTTGGTGAAGCGTTGACGGGAGAGGGCCCGTTTCC
The DNA here is from genome assembly GCA_900555815.1 of uncultured Collinsella sp. Lineage (GTDB taxonomy): Bacteria > Actinomycetota > Coriobacteriia > Coriobacteriales > Coriobacteriaceae > Collinsella. The sequence goes on along the minus strand of USMR01000051.1, from coordinate 3,276 downwards.
GGTGTAGGCCGGCGCTTCGCACTCCGCCATGTCAGAGGTGTCAAACCCCGCCCCTGATGTTGAAGGGAGCATTTATGCTTCTGGTCGCTAACGGTTCCGTCTTTACCCGCAATGCTCAGGCCCCGTTCATTCCAAACGGTGCGGTCGCCATTGACGGAGATACGATCGTCGAAGTAGGTCCCGAGTGCGAGCTCAAGGCCAAGTACCCGGATGCCGAGTACGTCGATGCCCAGGGCAACCTCATCATGCCCGGACTCATCAACTGCCACACCCACATCTACTCGGGTCTGGCCCGCGGCCTTGCCATTAAGGGCTGCAACCCCACCAACTTCCTGGAGAATCTTGAGCAGCAGTGGTGGAAGATCGACGACAATCTGACGCTCGACGGCACCAAGGCAAGCGCCTATGCCACGATTCTGGACTCCATTCGCGATGGTGTCACCACGATCTTCGACCACCACGCGAGCTTCTGCGAGATCCCGGGAAGCCTCTTTACCATTAAGGATGCAGCTCAGGAGCTGGGCATGCGTTCGTGCCTGTGCTACGAGGTCTCCGACCGGGACGGCGAGGAGAAGTGCCTGCAGGCCATCCAGGAAAACGCCGACTTCATCACCGAGTGCCAGAAGAACCAGGATCCCATGCTGGCCGCCATGTTCGGCGGACACGCCCTGTTCACCATCAGCGACAAGACCTTCGACCGCATGGTGGCCGCCAACAATGGCCGCACCGGCTACCACATCCATGTGTCCGAGGGCATGAACGACGGGTACGACAGCCTGCAAAACTATGGCCGCCGTCCGGTCCAGCGGCTCCAGGACCACGGCATCCTGGGCCCCAAGACCATTCTGGGCCACTGCATCCATGTGAACACCGCCGAGATGGAGATCATCAAGGAGACCGGCACCATGGTGGTCAACAACCCCGAGAGCAACATGGGCAACGCCATCGGCATCTGCCCGGTGCTCCAGCTGCACAAGCGGGGGATCCTGCTGGGCATGGGCACCGACGCCTATACCAACGACATGCTGGAATCCCTGAAGGTGGCCCTGTGCTCCCAGCGCAGCCAGAACTGCCTGCCCAACGTGGGCTGGTTCGAGGTCACGGATATGCTGTTCCGCAACAACGCCAAAATCGGCGAAAAGTACTTCCCGGTGCAGCTGGGCGTGCTGAAGGCCGGCGCCGCCGCGGACATCATCGTCATGGACTATAAGCCCTTCACCCCCTTCTCCGACGAGAACATCGACGGCCACATGATCTTCGGCATGACCGGCCGCCAGTGCCAGACCACTATCGCCAACGGCAAGCTCCTGATGCAGGACCGCCAGCTGGTGGGCATCGACGAGGAGGCCGAAAACGCCCACATCCTGGAGGCCGCCAAGAAGCTCTGGGGCAGCCTGAACAACCGGGTGTATTGATGCGCTGATTTTTACGATTCAAAAAGGAGGAACCCCCATGTCCGAGAAAATGTATCCCATTCCCTTCAAATCCCTGATGAATTGGGTAATCACCGAGTACGCCGGCTGCGGCGACGTGTTCGGCGTGCATAAGCAGTACCACGCCACCGGCAAGAGCCTGCCCATCTTCGGCGAGCGCATCGAGACCCCCTTCGGCCCCGCCGCCGGTCCCAACAGCCAGCTGGCCCAGAACATCATCGCCGCCTATGCGGCCGGCGCCCGGTTCTTCGAGGTAAAGACCGTCCAGAAGATGGACGGCGCTGATCTGGCCGCCTGTGTGCCCCGTCCCTGCATCCTGGCCAACGACGAGGGCTACAACCAGGAGTGGTCCACGGAGCTGACCGTTCCCCAGGCCATGGACGAGTATATCAAGGCCTGGTGCGCTCTGAAGGTCCTCAGCAAGGTCTACGGCTTCGGCGATCCCGACGGCTTCGTGTTCAACATGTCCGTGGGCTATGACCTGGAGGGCATCAAGGGCGAGAAGGTCAACAGCTACATCGACAACATGATGGACGCGTCGAACACCGCGCAGTTCAAAGAGTGCCTCGCCGTTCTGACCGAACTGTTCCCGGAGGAAAAGGACTTCATTGCCGCCATTTCCCCGCGCGTCAGCCGCAGCGTCACGGTTTCCACGCTCCATGGCTGTCCTCCGCAGGAGATCGAGCGCATCGCAAGCTATCTGCTCACAAAGAAGCACCTGCACACCTTCGTCAAGTGCAACCCGACCATTCTCGGCTACAAGACCGCGCGCAGCATCCTCGATTCCATGGGCTATGACTACATCGTCTTCGATGAGCATCACTTCAACGAGGACCTGCAGTGGGCCGACGCCGTGCCGATGTTCGAGCGGCTGCAGGCGCTGGCCGATTCGCTCGGTCTGGAGTTCGGCCTCAAGCTCTCCAACACCTTCCCCGTCGACACCACGCGGAACGAGCTGCCCGGCACCGAGATGTACATGTCCGGCCGGAGCCTGTTCCCGCTGACCATTGAGATGTGCAATCGCATCAGCCGGCAGTTCAGCGGCAAAATGCGCATCTCCTTCGCCGGCGGCGCAGAATTCTTCAACTGCGACAAGCTGTTCGCGGCCGGGATCTGGCCCATCACCGTGGCCACCACCATCCTCAAGCCCGGCGGATACAACCGCCTGCACCAGATGGTGGAGAAGGTGGAGCCCATGGCATACCGTCCCTTCTCCGGCACGGACACCCAGGCCATCTGCCAGCTGTCCGCCGCCAGTCACACCGATGTTCACCACGTCAAGCCCATCAAGCCCCTGCCCGCGCGCAAGAGCGAGGACAAGGTCCCCCTCATCGACTGCTTCACCGCGCCCTGCAAGGGCGGCTGCCCGATCCATCAGGATATCCCGGAGTACATCGAGCTCGTCCGCCGCGGTCTGTACGGCCCGGCCCTGAAGCTCATCACCGAGAAGAACCCCCTGCCCTTCCTGACCGGCACCATCTGCGCCCACCGGTGTCAGACCAAGTGCTCCCGGAACTTCTATGACGAGTCCGTCCGCATCCGGGATACCAAGCTGCTGGCCGCCGAAAAGGGCTACAACGCCCTGATGGCCTCCATCCGGCCCACCGAAAAGCTGCCCGGCAAGAAAGCTGCCATCATCGGCGGCGGTCCGACCGGCATCGCGGCGGCCTACTTCCTGGCCCGCGGCGGCGTGCAGACCACGATCTTCGAGCGTGAAGAAAAGCTCGGCGGCGTGCCGCGCTACGTGATCCCCGCGTTCCGGATCTCCGATGAAGCGCTCGACAAGGACGTCGCGCTCATGGAGCGCCTCGGCGTCGAGGTCAAGTGCGGCGCTCCGGCCCCG
>USMR01000050.1 GCA_900555815.1 uncultured Collinsella sp. | reverse complement strand
ACCCGTGGCATCGACAGCCTGAACGCCCGTAGCCTGACCCTCCACCACACGCGCGGTGGACTCGCTCAGCAACGACGTCTGCACCGCGTTTTGCTCCGTCAGCGCCCAGATGCCCGCCAGCGTTGCAGCGAACAGAACGATCGCGGTCCATCCGATTATTTGTTTTACGCACGCCAAGGGTCAACCTCCTTTTTTGAATATCAGCGAGTGTAGCCCCAAATGACATCGTCACCGTATCAAAATTTGAATCGCAACAGGAAGCGACAAAGCGACGCAAACCCCTACCCCGCCTCGCGCATCCAGCGATCGAACGTCCCCACGCACACGCCCAGGCACTTTGCTGCCTGGCTGCGGGTAATATCGCCTGCCTCATAGCTATCGCGCACCAGCTCAAACTGAGGAGGGCACGGCTTGCGAGGTCGGCCGAAACGGACCCCTCGCGCCCGCGCCGCTGCAATTCCCTCCGCTTGGCGCCGATGGATATTCTCGCGCTCCACCTGCGCCACGTAGCTCAGCAGTTGCAGCACAATATCGGCAATCAGGACGTTGGTCACATCCGGCGCGCCGCTGGCCCTAGCGCGCGTGTCAAGCAATGGCATATCCAACACCACAATGGCAACCCCGAGCACCTTGGTAATGCGTCGCCATTCCTCAAGAATCTCGGAGTAATTACGGCCAAGTCGGTCGATAGAAAGCACCACCAGCACGTCCCCGTCTCCCAGGACGTGCAGCAGCTCGCGATAACGCGGTCGATCGAAGTCCTTGCCGCTCGCATGGTCGGCATAAATATTCGCCGAGCCCACGCCATAGGCGCCCAGCGCATCCAGCTGCCGATTAAGATTCTGATCGCGCGAACTCACCCGCGCATAACCGTACACCGTCGCCATCTCATCCCCGCTTTCTTGTAAACCTGCCAAAAGGGACAGGTTTATTTTGGTAGGTTTTACCTCTCAAATAGCAGGTAAGCGGGCGGCCGAGCAGACGGCAAGGCAGCCACGATTCAAATGCGAAGGGCGGTCCCGAAAGGCCGCCCTCCGCTCCCCCACCATGAGTCGGGATTTGGCTAATGGATAAGCTTAAAGTCCAAGTGCCCACGCGTGGTATTGACGCGCGAGACCTCGATAATCACGCGCTGCCCCAGCTCGTAACGGGTGCCCGTGTCGGCACCTGTGAGCGTGAGCGCGTCCTCGTCGAACTCGAACCACTCGTTGCCCAGACTCTTGATCGAAACCAAGCCTTCGACCTGTGTTAGGTCCAAGCGCACAAAGAGGCCCATGCTGCTAACCCACGAGACGGTTCCGGCATAGCGCTCACCCAGACGGTCCTCATAGTACTGGGCAATCTTGATCTTTTGGGTCGCATGGCTGGCGGCATCTGCCGCGCGCTCGGCATCGCTACATGCGCGGCAGATCTGCGGCAGAATGCGCGGCAGCGACTCGCGCCCCTTGCCGATCAGCCACGGCGTACGGACCAAGGCGTCCTTGCCGCCGAGCTGCTCATAGGCCAACTGCAGTTTGAGCACGCGGTGCACCACCAGATCGGGGTATCGACGGATGGGACTCGTAAAGTGACAGTAGCACGGCGCGGCGAGCGCAAAGTGGCCCTCGTTGCGCGGCTTGTACAGCGCGCGCTGCATGCTGCGCAGAAGCAGCGTGTTGACGAGCGGTGCGTTGGCCGTACCGGCGGCAGCATCAACTGCAGCCTGCAGCTCATCGGGGCTCCCCAGGGCAATACCGGCAGCACGGCGATCGTCGATGATGCCTAGCTGCGCCAGCGCAACGGCAGCACCGTGCAGGCTATCGGGGCTCGGATCCTCATGCACACGATAGCAGGCCTCGATATCACGGTCTGCCAGCCACTCTGCAACGCACTCGTTGGCGAGCAGCATGGCTTCCTCGATAAGCGACGTGGCACACGAACGCTCACGCGCCACAATCTGCACGGGCACTCCGTCCTCATCCAATAGAGCGCGAATCTCGGCTGTGTCAAAATCGACTGAGCCGCGGGCGCGACGAATACGACGGCGAAGTTCGGCGAGTTCGTTAGCGGCGACAAGGAAATCGCCGAGGTCGATGTTGTAGCCGCGGGCGGCCTCCTCGCACGCAAGACCGCGCTCAAGCGCTTCCTCGCGCGAGGTCTCGGCAGCCGCAACATCCTCGGCTGCACCCTCCAGCACAGAATACTCAACCGCGCCGGCACGCACCAGCAGCGCCTCGGCGCCGTCATAGTCCATACGCACACGCGAGCGAATCACGCTGGGATACGGATCGTAATGCCGCACGCGACCCTGCGCATCGAGCTCGATATCGACGGTAAACGCAAGACGGTCCTCGTCAGGGCGAAGCGAGCACAGGTCATTGGACAGGCGTTCGGGCAGCATGGGAAGCACGCGATCGGCCAGATACACCGATGTCGTACGATGGCGAGCCTCAAGATCGATATGCCCGTCCCAAGCCACATAGTGTGAAACGTCGGCGATATGCACACCCAGTTTGTAGCCACCCTCGGGCGTGCGCTCCAACGAAATGGCATCGTCAAAGTCGCGCGCGTCGACCGGGTCGATCGTGATGACAAAGCGGTCGCGCAGATCGCGGCGGAGCGGGTCCTTAAGCGCCGCGGACACATCGAGCGAAAGCCCCTCGGCCTCGGCCAGCGCGGCCTCGGGATAGCTATCGGTATAGCCGTAACGCGCCATCACATATTGAACGCCCAAATCGGGCGCGTCATCTCCGCCAATGCGGCGTTCGATCGTCACAGCGCCCGATTCCGGGCGCGTCGGGTAGGTCAAAATGCGCGCGACAACGGCATCACCCGGGTGGACACCCAGACGATCCGCCGAGGTATCCTCGGGCAAAATGAAGAAGTCGGCCTTCAAGCGCGAATCGAGCGGCTCGATCACACCGAGCGGACCGGCGGTCTGGTACGTACCCACCACGCTTATGGCTGCGCGCTCAACTACGCCCTCGATTACGGCGCGACGCTCGCCATGCGGGCCATTCTTAATGCTCACGGCAACGGTATCGCCGTCCATGATCTCACGCTTGCCGCGACCCATGACCTTGTAGTCGCCATTCTCGGTTATGACATAGGCACTGTGCTCATGGAGCTGCACGCGCCCGGTCAGGCTCGGACGGCGTTCGCTGCGCACCGGCCCGCGCTTATTGCGAGCTCCACGCTTATGCTTGTTATTACGCCCCATGGCGCCTCCTAACTATCGATTGCGAACTCTAAAGAGTCTACCCAGATGATTCGCTTTCCTGCCGTCCCCTAGGGATCAAAAAACGGGCCGCCCCATAAGAGACGACCCGTTGGAAGGGATGAATTCCAGGCATGCCTACACGCGCAGGTAGCGACGCATGGCGATGGCAGAACCAAAGAGGCCGATAATCACGCCGACCAGAATCAGCGCAGCATAGGTCACCAGGTAGTACTGCATCGGCAGGGCAAACGACATCCAGCCGATGCTCTCCTGCAAACGCGGAATCATCAGATTGCGCAGCAGCTCCAGAACGCCGATGGAAAGCAGCGAGCCCAAAATGGCCTGCAGTACGCCCTCGGTGATAAACGGGCCACGAATGAAGCCGTTGCTGGCGCCGACCAGACGCATAATCGCAATCTCACGACGACGCGCCGTAATGGACAGGCGAATCGTGTTGTTGATAAAGATGAACGCGATAAAAGTCAGCAGGCCAACGAGCACCACGGCGGCGATGCGGATGTAGTTGGTCACCTGGAACAGGCGGCTCACTTCCTCCTGGCCGTACAGCACGCTCGCGTTGACGTCGCCGTCATCCGCGATCTTCTGGAAATCGGCATCCTTCTTGAGCTTCTTGGCCGTGCTCTCGACCTGAGACGGATCGTCCATCTCAATCGCAAACGAGGCGGGCAGCGGGTTCTGGCCGTCGAGCGCGCTCATGGTGGCGTCGGCGTTACCCGACATCTTGCTCGTGTACTCGGCCAGCGCGTCGTCCTTATCCTTATAGGTCACGGACTTGACGTTGCTCCACGTCTTGAGCTCGGCCTCAAAGGCCTGGACGTCTGCCTGATCGGCGTCATCGCTAATAAAGGCATTAATGACAACCTGATCCTCGACGGTACCGATCACGGAGTTCAGCATCGCGGAACCCATAATGAACAGGCCGATGATAAACAGCGAAAGGAAGATCGTGATGACGGCGCCGAGCGAGGTAGTCCAGTTACGGAAGAAGTGGCTGATTGCCTCTTTGAAGGAGTAGCCCACGTTAGTTGGTGCCATAGTTGCCGTAACCTCCCCTCTCCTGGTCGCGGATAACGTGGCCGCCCTCAAGGGCGATCACGCGACGGTGCATGCTATCGACCATCTCGCGGTCGTGCGTGGCGACGATCACGGTGGTGCCAGTGCGGTTAATACGCTCGAGCAGCTTCATGATGCCCAGCGAGATCGCCGGGTCGAGGTTGCCCGTCGGCTCGTCGCAGATCAGCAGCGGCGGACGGTTGACCATAGCGCGGGCGACGGCAACGCGCTGCTGCTCGCCTCCGGAAAGCTGGTCGGGCAGCGAGTCCATCTGATCGGCCAGGCCGACCAGACGCAGCACCTCGGGCACCTGGCTGCGAATGACGCCCTTGGGCCTGCCGATGCACTGCAGGGCAAACGCCACGTTTTCGTAGGCGGTCTTTTGCGGCAGAAGCTTAAAGTCCTGGAACACGGCGCCAATCTGGCGGCGCAGGAACGGAACCTTGCGGTTCTTGATCTTCATGAGGTCCTGACCGGCAACCAGGATGCGGCCGCTCGTCGGCTTGACGTCACGGTTGAGCGTCGACAGCAGCGTGGTCTTACCCGAGCCGGAGTGACCGACCAGGAAGACGAACTCGCCCGGATAGATCTCGATGTTGATGTCGTCGAGTGCAGGCTTGTTGGGCTGTGCCGGATAGATCTTGGTGACATGCTCCATAAGGATGACGGGCTCGACACCGGCCTGCTTGGCCATCTTCTTGCGGCTGGCCTGCGGATCGATGGGCGCAAACACCGACGTAAAATCGGGGTTGTTGAGCGCGTTATCGAGGCTTGCGACCTCGGCGGCCTGATCGCTCTCGACCACCGGGGCAGCAGGCTGCGTGGGGTCGGGAATAGCGGCAAAGAGACCGGACTGCGCAGGCTGAGGAGCCGGCGTCGCAGGGGCCATGGGGTCGGGAATGCCGGCCATGGTAGGCTGCGGCGTGGCGGCGCCAGCCTGAGGCTGCTCCACGCGAGCGGTCACGGCCTGAACGGGCTCAAAACCCGCCGCGCCGGAAAGCGCGACATCGCTGGTTGGATTGTAGGCAAAGGGATCGGATGCCGGCTGTGCCTGATCTGCCGGCTGAGCGGGGGCCTGAGCAACAGGCTGGCCCTCTGAATCCGGAGTGGCGAAACGACTGCCCTGGACGCCTGTCTGCGTCTTGGGGGCATCATCGCCCGCACCGGAGGTACGGAAGTGGTTACCCACTGGTGCTCCTTATCGTCGTGCGTTTAAACTACATGAGCGCTTTGTATTTTAGCAGTATTAGCTTTGCTGCACATAAGAAGCATGGCGTGCTTAGGGATCCCGTCGGCCGGGCACAGGGCTACTCTCCAAATCGTCCTCGGACATGTCGGAGCCCCCGCTGCGCGCTTCGCGCTGGGGGGGCTCCTCCGTCCTGCGGAAATATTTGGAGAGTAGCCCTGTGTCCGGCCTGCGGTAACTAAGGGGTCGCCGCGTTTTACTTGGGGTGCTGCATATACAAAGTTGGAAGGGTCTGAATTGCGCTTTGTCGATATATGCCCTTTTCCCTGATGGGACCGTGCTTGAGGGGCGTCTTCATAAGTTGCGGTGAAATAGGGACTGTTTTACCAGTTAAAAGGTCTAATCAGTCCTTATTTCACCGCAACTGAAACAGGGGCGCTCTCCAAGAGAGCGCCCCTGCCGGGTTTCCATAGTACTGGCGAAACAGTTTTGTAGTTCTGGCGAAGCAGTCCTTGAGATCCGCCTTGCCTTATGCCAAGAACTCCTTGGTGGTCGCCACGATGTTGGCGGCGTCCAGGCCGTACTTGTGCAGGAGCTCGGCGCCCGGGCCGGACTCACCGAAGGTGTCGTTGACGCCGATCTTCTTGAGCGGCGTCGGGCACTGCTCGCACAGGACGTCGGCAACGGCGCTGCCCAGGCCACCGATTACAGAATGCTCCTCGACGGTCACGACGTGGCCGGTCTTGGTGGCGCTCTTGACGATCAGGTCGGCATCGATGGGCTTGATGGTGTGCATGTTGATGACCTCGGCGTCGATGCCCTCGGCAGCGAGCTGCTCGGCGGCCTCGAGAGCCTCGCCGACCATCAGGCCGCAGGCGATGATGGTCACATCGGCGCCCTCGCGCATGACAATGCCCTTACCCAACTCGAACTTGTAGGTCTCGGGGTCGTTGATAACCGGCGAGGCCAAACGGGCGAAGCGCATGTACACCGGACCGTCGCACTCGTAGGCGGCGCGCGTCACGGCGCGGGCCTCCACGTCGTCGGCGGGAACAATC
>USMR01000049.1 GCA_900555815.1 uncultured Collinsella sp. | reverse complement strand
CCCTTCCGGCAGCTGATGACCTGGATCGTCGCAGAACATGACCGGGAGGGTTCCGTGTTCGGCATCCATCGCCCCTTCCGTCCCAGCGGCAAGACCCTGCCCATTTTCGGAGAGACCATCGAAACGCCCTTCGGCCCCGCCGCTGGCCCAAACACCCAGCTGGCCCAGAACATCGTGGCATCCTACGTGGCCGGCTCCCGCTTCTTTGAGCTCAAGACCGTTCAGGTTATGGATGGCGAGGAGCTCTCCAAGTGTGTGAACAAACCCTGCATTGTGGCGCAGGACGAGTGCTACAACTGCGAGTGGTCGACCGAGCTCGAGGTTCCGCAGGCCTTTGCCGAGTACGTGAAGGCATGGTTCGCCTGCCACCTGATTGCCCGCGAGTACGGTCTGGGCAGCCCGGACGGCTTTGTCTTCAACATGTCCGTGGGTTATGTCCTGGAATGCATCAAGAGCCCCAAGGTCGACGCCTACATCGAGGGCATGAAAGACGCCAGCGGCTCCGAGGTTTGGAACGAGTGCCGTACGTGGGCGCTCGCTAACCTGGACAAGTTTGAGCATGTCGACGCCGCATTTGTCGAATCCATCCCGGCGCGCGTGTCCAACTCCATCACGGAGTCCACCCTGCACGGCTGCCCGCCGGCCGAGATCGAGCGCATCGCGACCTATCTGATCACCGAGAAGGGCCTCAATACCTACATCAAGTGCAACCCCACGCTGCTGGGCTATGAGTTTGCACGTCAGCGCCTCAACGAGCTGGGCTTTGACTACATCGTCTTCGACGATACGCACTTCCGCGAGGACCTGCAGTGGGCCGATGCCGTGCCCATGTTCGAGCGCCTGATTGCCCTGTGCGCCGAGCGCGGCCTGGAGTTTGGCGTCAAGCTGACCAACACCTTCCCCGTCGACGTGACGAGGAACGAGCTGCCTTCCACCGAGATGTACATGTCCGGCCGTTCGCTGTTCTCGCTGACCATCGAGGCCGCCCGTCGCATTACCGAGCAGTTCGATGGCAAGCTGCGCATCAGCTACTCCGGCGGCGCCACAGTCTACAACATTCGCGCCTTGTATGACGCCGGCATTTGGCCCGTTACCCTGGCGACCGACGTGCTCAAGCCCGGTGGCTACGAGCGCTTTAGCCAGATGGCCGGCGAGTTTACCGACCTGGATGGCAAGCCGTTCGCGGGCGTCTCTCTCGAGGCCGTGACTGCGATCCAGGCCGACTCGCTCACCAACCCGCTCTACAAGAAGCCGCTGCGTCCGCTGCCCGACCGCAAGGTTGCCGGCAAGAGTCCGCTTTCCGACTGCTTTACCACGCCGTGCCGCACGAGCTGCCCCATCCAGCAGGACATTCCTGCCTACCTGGCGGCTGTTGACGAGGGCCGCTACGAGGACGCGCTCAACATTATCATCGAGCGCAACGCCCTGCCGTTCATTACCGGCACCATCTGCCCGCATCCCTGCGGCCGTGCCTGCGAGCGTGCATTTTACGAGCCCGAGGGCGCCCAGATTCGCGCCAGCAAGCTCAAGGCCGCCCGCGAGGCCATGACCGCCGTGCTGCCCAAGCTGCGCGCCCAGGCCATCGCCAACGACGGCGAGCGCAACGTTGCCGTTATCGGCGGCGGCCCGGCCGGCCTGGCGACGGCATTCTTCCTGACGCGCGCCGGCGTGCCCGTCACCATCTTCGAGGCCCGCGACTCGCTCGGCGGCGTGGTCCGTCACGTGATCCCCGAGTTCCGTATCGCCAGCGACGATATCTCCCACGACGCCGAGCTCTGCCTGGCCTTTGGCGCCAAGGTGCAGCTCAACGCCCGCGTGGAGTCCATCGACGAGCTCAAGGCCCAGGGCTTTACTGACGTGGTCGTGGCTACCGGTGCCTGGATGCCCGGCTCTGCAGGTTTGCGCGAGGGCGCCGAGCTCGACGTGCTTGAGTTCCTCGAGGCCGCCAAGAAGGGCGAGAAGCTCGAGCTGGGCGAGGACGTCGTGGTCATTGGCGCCGGCAACACCGCCATGGACGCGGCTCGCGTGGCCAAGCGCCTGGCTGGCGTGAAGAACGTGCGCCTGGTGTATCGTCGCACCAAGAAGCAGATGCCCGCCGACGAGGAAGAGCTCGATCTTGCTCTTGCCGACGGCGTTGAGTTCTGCGAGCTGCTGGCGCCCAAGGCACTCAACGGCGCCGTGCTGACCTGCGACGTCATGGAGCTCGGCGAGCCGGATGCAAGCGGCCGTCGCAGCCCTGTTGCCACGGGCGAGACCGTCGAGCTTTCCGCCACCACGGTGATCTGCGCCGTGGGCGAGGGCATCGATGCCAGCCTGTACGACGCCGCGGGCGTCGAGCACGACCGTCGCGGCCGCCTCGCCGCCACCTCCACCGGCGTCGAGGGCGTCTGGGCTGCAGGTGACTGCCGTCGCGGTCCGGCCACCGTGGTCGAGGCTATCGCCGATGCCGCCGAGGTCGCCCGTGCCATCGCCGGCGCGGACTTTAACAAGTACGTCGACTGCAACGAGCAAACCGGTCGCGAGGACACCTGCTACGAGCGCAAGGGGTCGCTGTGCCGCGACAAGCGCAACTGCACCAAGACTCGCTGCCTGGGCTGCGGCTCGGTGTGCGAGGTCTGCTGCGACGTCTGCCCCAACCGCGCCAACGTTGCCATTAAGGTGCCGGGCCTGGCCAAGCATCAGGTCGTCCACGTCGATGGCATGTGCAATGAGTGCGGCAACTGCGCCGTGTTCTGCCCCTACCAGGAAGGTCGTCCCTACAAGGACAAGCTCACCCTGTTCTGGAGCGAGCAGGACATGGAGAACTCCGAGAACGAGGGCTTCCTGGCCGTGGACGAGGATCACTTTAAGGTCCGCGTCGCCGGCACGGTCCGCACCGTCTCGGTCGATGCCGTCAACACCGGTCTTCCCGAGGCCGTCCGCCTGACCATCAGGGCTGTGCGCGACAACTATTCGTACCTTCTTAAGAAATAGGCGAGTCTCTTATGGCCAAATCCATTCAACATAACGTGGCCTACGTTGCCTGCGGAAGCGGTTGCGCCTCTGCAGGCGGCGACGCCCGCTGCAGCGAAGGCTGCATTGGCTGTGGCGCCTGTGTCACGGCCTGCCCCCACGGTGCCATTGCGCTGGTCGATGGCATCGCCCGCGTGGATCGCTCAAAGTGCACGGGCTGTGGCCTGTGCGGCATGGCGTGCCCGCAGCGCGTGATTGCCTTCGTCCCCGGCTACCAGAACATCCTGGTGCGCTGCAACAACACCGATAAGGGCGCCATTGCGCGCAAGATCTGCGACACGAGCTGCATCGGTTGCGGCATGTGCGCCAAAAAGTGCCCTGCCGGCGCTATCCGCATCGAGGACAACTGCGCCCATATCGATGGCGCGGACTGCCTGTCGTGCGGCATGTGCGCCGTCGTCTGTCCTCATGGCGCCATCCACGACCGCACCGGCATCGCCGCCGGCGTGTAGAAGGGAATCACCATGGCACAGGAATTCACTTTTACCGTTAACGGCGTCGAGCGCACGACGACGCAGAACAAGCCGCTGCTGCGCTACCTGCGCGACGACCTGCACATCCATTCCGCCAAGGACGGCTGCTCCGAGGGCGCCTGCGGTACCTGCACCATCCAGGTGGACGGTGCGGCCGTCAAGGCGTGCGTGCTGACCACCGCTCTTGCCGCCGGCCGCAATATCGTGACCGTCGAGGGCCTGCCCGAGGACGTGCGCGAGGCCTTTGGGTACGCCTTTGGCGCCGTGGGCGCCGTGCAGTGCGGTTTTTGTATCCCAGGCATGGTCATGGCGGGTGCGGCGCTCATCGCCGAGGACCCCGAGCCCACCGAGGAACAGATCAAGTACGCCATTCGCGGCAATGTCTGCCGTTGCACCGGCTACAAAAAGATTATCGAGGGCATTGCGCTGGCAGCTGCGGTGCTCCGCGGCGAAAAGCAGATCGACGAGGATCTGGAGCGCGGCGATGACTACGGCGTGGGCAAGCGCGCCTTCCGTATCGACGTGCGCAAGAAGGTGCTCGGCGAGGGCAAGTATCCCGACGACATCGACGAGCTCGATCAGCCGGGTCTGACCTACGCCAGCGCCGTGCGCTCCAAATATCCGCGCGCCCGCGTACTCTCCATCGATACCTCCAAGGCCGAGGCCCTGCCCGGCGTGGTGGGTATCCTGCGCGCCGAGGACGTGCCGGTCAACCAGGTCGGCCACCTTATCCAGGACTGGGACGTCATGATCGCGGCGGGCGATATCACCCGCTGCGTGGGTGACGCCATCGTGCTGGTGGTTGCCGAGGACGAGGCGACGCTCGAGAAGGCCAAGAAGCTCGTAAAGATTGATTACGAGCCGCTGGAGCCCGTGCGCAATATCGCCGAGGCCAAGGCTGCCGACGCCCCGCGCCTGCACGACAGCTTCTTTGCCTTTGGCAACACGGTGGAGCTCAAGGACAACGTGTGCCAGAGCCGTCACGTGACGCGCGGCGACGCCGCCAAGGCGCTGGCAGAGAGCGCGTTCACCGTGACGCAGCGCTTTACCACGCCCTTTACCGAGCATGCCTTCTTGGAGCCCGAGTGCGCCGTCGCCTTCCCGTACAAGAACGGCGTCAAGGTGCAGTCGACCGACCAAGGTGCCTACGATACGCGCAAAGAGTGCGCCCATATGTTTGGCTGGGATAACGAGCCCGAGCGTGTGGTCGTCGAGACCATGCTCGTGGGTGGCGGCTTTGGCGGCAAGGAGGACGTGTCCATCCAACACCTGGCCGCGCTCGCCGCATATAAGTTCCAGCGTCCTGTGAAGTGCAAGCTCACGCGCGCTGAGTCGCTTGCGTTCCATCCCAAGCGCCATGCCATGGACGGTACCTTTACGCTGGGTTGCGACGCCGAGGGCAACTTTACCGGCCTGGACTGCGAGATCAACTTTGATACTGGCGCCTACGCGTCGCTGTGCGGCCCGGTGCTCGAGCGCGCCTGCACGCATGCCGTCGGCCCCTACAAGTACCAGAACACCGACATTCGCGGCTTTGGCTACTACACCAACAACCCGCCCGCCGGTGCGTACCGCGGCTTTGGCGTTTGCCAGTCCGAGTTTGCGCTCGAGAGCCTGATCGACCTGCTGGCAGAGAAGGTCGGCCTGGATCCGTGGGAGATCCGCTACCGTAATGCCATCGAGCCGGGCGAGGTTTTGCCCAACGGCCAGATTGCCGACTGCTCCACGGCACTTAAGGAGACGCTGCTCGAGGTCAAGGATGCCTACTACGCGCATCCCGGACATGCCGGCATTGCCTGCGCCATGAAGAACGCCGGCGTGGGCGTGGGCCTGCCCGATGCCGGCCGCTGCAAGATCCGCGTCGAGAACGGCGTGGCCGTGGTCTATGCCGCCACGTCCGACATCGGCCAGGGCTGTAACACCGTCTTTTTGCAGGACGTTGCCGAGGCATGCGGCCTGCCGCTTCGCTGCATCGCCAACGGCGAGTGCTCCACCGAGAACGCTCCCGACTCCGGCACTACGTCTGGCTCGCGTCAGACGGTCGTGACCGGCGAGGCCGTGCGCGGTGCCGCCTTCCTGCTGCGCGATGCCATGCTTGGCATCGAGGCCGGAAAGCCTGCACCCGATACCCCCGTGAGCGCGCATGGTGACGGCGTCAAGATCGAGTATGACGACGGCCGCGCCTATCAGCTGCGCACTCAGGAGCTCGTCGCCGGCCAGGGTATGCATCCTCAAGATCCCGCGGTCGCCATCAAGGCGCTCGAGGGATGCGAGTTTGGCTACGTGTATCTGGAGCCGACCGACAAGCTGGGTGCCGACGTTCCCAACCCCAAAAGCCACATCTGCTACGGCTTTGCCACGCATGTGGTCATTCTGGACGATGACGGCCGCGTGAGCGAGGTCTATGCCGCGCACGATTCCGGCAAGGTGGTCAATCCCATCTCCATCCAGGGTCAGATCGAAGGCGGCGTGCTCATGGGTATGGGTTATGCACTGACCGAGGACTGGCCGCTCAAGGACTGCGTACCCCCCGCAATGGACGGTACGGGCGGGCTGGTCCGGGCGCCCGTGAATCCGGAAATCCACGCCATCTACGTGGAGAAGGATGAGCTGCTGCCTGTGGCATACGGCGGCAAGGGCATCGGCGAGATCGCAACGATCCCCACGGCGCCCGCCGTGCAGAACGCCTATCGCGCATTCGACGGCAAGCTGCGTCCAGATCTGCCCATGGTGGATACGCCGTACAGCCGCGTCCGCAACCGCGGGTAGGGCACGGGCGGTATTGCTAACGGGCCGTTTGCGCTCAACATCAACTACATACGCTGCGCCTTTGGCCCCGACTCCATCGCGAGCCGGGGCCTTTTGTTTGGAGTGGAAACTGTGTCCCGGAATATGGCTCCAACGTGGGACGCAGTTTCCGGTTGAAGCCTCAAGCGGAAACTGTGTCCCGGAATCATATCTCAGAATGGGATGCGTTTTCCGCTGGCCGGTCGTTTGGAAAGCGCATCCCAGTTTGGGTCTCCATTCCGGGATGCGCTTTCCG
>USMR01000048.1 GCA_900555815.1 uncultured Collinsella sp. | reverse complement strand
ATCCTGATCGTCGACTCCGCCGCCGCCGCTGTGGGCGGTTTCATGGGCTTCTCCTCCATCTCCACCTTCGTCGAGTCCACTTCAGGCGCCGCCGACGGTGTCCGCACGGGCCTCACCTCCGTCACCACCGGCGTGCTGTTCATTCTCGCCGCGTTCTTCTCCCCCATCGTCACCATCGTTTCCAGCGCCGCCACCTGCGGTGCTCTGGTCTACGTCGGCTACCTCATGATGAGCGAGGCCTCCGAGATCGACTGGTCCGACGTGTCGCAGGGTTTCCCGGCGTTCATGATTGTCGCCGGCGTGCCCTTCACCTACTCCATCTCTGCCGGCATTGGCCTGGGCTTTATCGCCTACGTGATCGTCGCACTCTTTAAGGGCGAGGCCTCCAAGATCAAGCCGCTCATGTGGATCGCAGCCCTCGCCTTCCTCGTCTACTTCTTCGTGGCGTAACGGCATAGTCTGCTAAAGCAAAACAACAAGGCGCGGAATCGCATCGAGCGGCTCCGCGCCTTTCTTTTAGCGTCTGCCCCGTGTCAGCGTGCGACAATTTAGGCTGTCAATATCACAACACTGAGAGAAGCCTGCCTTGGAAGCGCATCATAAGCAGATAACCGTTTATTCAGAGTGTGCGGAAGGCGCGCCCGTCATCTATCTCCCCGTGGTTATGGGCAACGGTAGTGAGGTCTACGAGCGCTGCCGAGAGCTCGACTGCCCGCCGTTCACCCTTGTCGCCATTGGAGGGCTCGATTGGAATCGCGAGCTGAGCCCCTGGGAATGCGACGGAACTATACGAGATGCCGAACCCTTTGGCGGACAGGCTGCTGGTTTTCTTGACGAGTTGTTGAAGCAGATAATCCCCCAGGCCGAATCATCGCTCCCGCAACCGCCCGCCTGGCGCGGCGTTGCCGGCTACTCGTTGGCGGGTCTTTTTGCACTGTGGGCACTTTGGCAAACAGATGTCTTTGAGCGCGCGGCGAGTGCATCGGGGTCGCTGTGGTTCCCCGGCTTTATCGACTACGCGCGCGAGCGCACGATGACAGCTACGCCCGACGCCGCCTATCTGTCGCTCGGTAAAAAGGAAACCAAGACGCCCAACCGCATGATGCGGCACGTACTCGACGATACGCGTGCGATGGAAGAGCTGTTTATCGAGCATGACATTCCAACAACGCTGGAGCTCAACCCCGGCAACCACTTTGCCCAAACTGACCTGCGCATGGCGCGCGGCATCCACTGGATACTGACGCATTAAAAATGGCGTCCACGCGTACGCACGGGCGCCATTTTTTGATTTAGCTGAACACAGCTACTATTCGACAGTCTCCTCGAGTTCAGATACGGCGGGCGTCGAGGATTGGGACATGGAAGCCCTTTCATGATGGAAGGGCGTTCAGACATATCGGATAACCTGCCCGAACGATACGATCCGAACCATTGTACGTGATACGCCATGTCTCGCACGCGCCGCCACCTGCAAACGGTAGCGTTACTTCCAAACGCGCTCGGCAATGCGCTTGACCAGCGCGATCTTTGCCCACTGTTCGTCCTCGGTCAGTTTGTTACCAATCTCACAGCTGGCAAAGCCGCACTGGGGCGACAGGTACAGGTTCTCGAGCGGCACATACTTTGCGGCCTCGTGGATACGTTCGACGATGGCATCCTCGTCCTCGAGCTCAGCGGCCTTGGTGGTCACCAGGCCCAGCACGACCTTCTTGCCGAGAGCAACATACTTGAGCGGCTCAAAGCCACCGGCGCGCGGCGTATCGAACTCAAGGTAGAACGCGTCGACGTTCTCATGTGCGAACAGGTACGGCGCAATGGGATCGTAACCACCCTCGAAGGCATACGTGGAGTGATAGTTGCCGCGGCACACGTGCGTGTTGATAACCAGATCGTCGGGCTTGCCCGCGATGGCGGCATTGTTGAGCGCCACGCCCAGCTCGCTCACCTTTTGCAGGTCAACCGGGCTCATGCCGGTCTTGGACACAAAGTCGGTATCGCAATAGATGCCCCAGGTGCAGTCATCAAATTGGATGTTGCGGCAGCCTGCTGCGTACAGGTCGGCGATCACCGTGCGATAAGCGGCCGCAATGGCGTCGGCAAGTTCCTCATCGGTCTTATAGACAGCGCGCAGGCTCTCCTGCTGGCCGTCGCAGCGATCGAGCGTGACCTCAGAGAACGTCTGGATCGGCGCCGGAATGGTCTGGCGTGCGACCTGGCCCTCCCCCTCAAGCGCCTTGACGAACTTAAAATGCTCGACGAACGGGTGGTTCTCGCCGCTAATGGGACCAGTAACCACGGCGGTGTCGGCCGTCGTCTCCTCATCATGGAACATATAACCCGTGCGTGAGGTGCGGCGCTCAATGCCGTTAAGGCCCCACATAAAATCGAGGTGCCAGTAGCTGCGGCGGAACTCGCCATCGGTGATCACCTGCAGGCCGGCGGCCTTCTGCTTGGCCACCAAATCGCGAATGGCATCGTCCTCGACGGCCTTAAGGCCGGAAGCGTCGAGTTTACCCGCGACATAGGCGGCACGGGCGTCCTTTACAGCCTGCGGGCGAAGAAAGCTGCCGACGATATCGGCGCGAAACGGCGCGTTCGGTTGAATCGAAGTGCTCATAGATATCTCCCTTTGCATTGGATGCTTTACTGGGACAGAGTATGAGCGCTCATATGACCATCGTAAAATATACGTTTATAACAGTTTGATATAGATGCTTCCTATATCAGTCTGGACTGCCATAAAGAGACTTGAACTGTGCGGAGCACAGCAGCCTAGATATGCTGACGAATCGCGTCGATATAGGCCCGACCGTAGCGCGTGAGCGTCGTGTTCTTGCGCGTGATGATGCCAATCTCCATGTACTCGTCCACGTCGAGCGGAATCGAGATAATGCCGGGGCCGTTGAGCTCGTGGCTGATCACGCCCGAGCATACCGTGTAGCCGTTGAGGCCCATGGCCAAATTGAACAACGTCGCACGGTCGCGCACGCGGATATTTTTGCGACGCTCGAACGTCGAGGTCAGCTCCTCGGAATAGTAAAACGAGTTGTAGCTGCCCTGCTCGTAGGACAGGAACGGGTAGTCTTCCAGATCCTCGAGCGTCACGCTGGAGCGGTCCGCCAGCGGATGGTCGGCGCAGACGAAGACATGCGGCGTGGCGCAGAAGAGTCCTTCGAACACGAGCTCGTTGGCCACCAGCATGCGCTCGATGACCTCGCGGTTATGCTCGGATAAGTACAGGATGCCCAGTTCGCTTTTCATATGCGCGACATCCTCGATAATCTCGTGAGTCTGCTCCTCGCGCAGGGTGAAGTCGTAACGCGCGGCATCGAACTCGCGGATCACGTCAACAAACGCGTTGACGGCAAAGGAATAATGCTGGCAGCTCACACTAAAGTGCGGCACCTGCTCGGATGCGCCCTTGTACTTGCCCTCGAGCAGGTCGGCCTGGTCGAGTACCTGGCGCGCATAGCCCAAGAAGGTCTCGCCTTCCTCGGACACAATGACGCCCTTGTTGGTGCGCTCAAAGATGTGCACACCCATCTCGTTTTCGAGATCGCGAATCGACGCGGTAATCGAAGGCTGCGACACAAAGAGACGGCGCGAGGCCTCGGTAATGCTGCCGCATTCGGCAACTTTGACGACATATCTGAGCTGCTGGAGCTTCATGGCTGTCTCCTTAGCTGTTCGCGAGATTCGCGTCGGCTGCACCCTCCTGACGCATAAACGGCGGCATCTCCCCCGTCGCGGCGCAGGCGGCAATCTGATGCAGAGCCCCGGCGACCGCATCATCTGCCGCGGCGCCGATATGCCAGCGCGCGGCAGCCGTGACGGCCTCGTTGGCATTGGCGACTGCAACGGAGTTGGGAACGGCATCGATCATGGGCAGATCGTTATCGGAATCGCCAAATACGGCCACCTCGTCGGGCGTCAGGCCCAAGGCACGCGCCAGCTCCAGCGCAGCGCAGCCCTTGTCCCAACCATCCGGAAGGATGTCGAACAGGCGCACTCGGTTGTTGGGAAACACAAGCGAGAGTTCCGGCATCTCAACGGCAACGCGCTCGCGTAGCTCCGCGAGCTCCTCACGCGAACGGGCACTCCAGATATTCGCCTTAAACACCGGCGCGTCATCGACGACGGGACGGCACGGGGCCTCTTCGCCTTTGAGCTACGCATTGCCGCCCGACTCCATAGCGCGACGCACACGCTCGGGATTGCTCGTCACGCAATAGGCATCGTTACCCCAAAAGTCATCGCCCAGGCTGTAGACTTTTAGAAATGTATCGTCGGTCTCTTGCTCCAGATAGTCGGCCAAACGCATCAGAGCATCGTTGTCGATTGCGCGCGAAGCGACTACTTCGCCGTCGACAAACATCACCTGGCCGTCACAGAACGCACCGGTCGAAAAACACTCGGAACGGTTTTTGAACATCCAGCCCATCGCGGACGGCTGACGACCCGAAACCGGCCCAAAGTGCAGACCCGCCGCCTGCATGGCATGAATACCCTCAATGGCGTAGTCGCTGGCGCCGTCATGCCCGGCTGGAATCAGCGTATCGTCCATATCGGTCAGCACAAGTTTGATCATAGAGTCCCCCAGTCATTTTCACCGTATCCATTGTAACGATGCGCTAGTATAGGGAACAACAGATTCGATGCGGGAGTGCCGGCGGTGCAAACCACAAGGCTGAGAGGGCATGGGGCCCAATCCTTTGAACCTGTCAGTTAATGCTGGCGTAGGGAGCATGCCGCCTTTACAGGGGCGCTGTCTATGCACAGCGCCCCTTTTCTATGCCAAGGAGGCATGTGCAGTGATTGATTCGGAACAGCTTAAGCAACATATGGTCAAGGCCGTGGAGGAGATTCGCGCCACCAATCCGATGGCAGGCTCCATCACCAACACGGTGACGATCGACTTTGTCGCCAACGCGCAGCTCGCCGTGGGCGGATCGGCCGCCATGGTCTATCTGCCCGACGAGGGCGAGGCGCTCGTTGCCGGCGGCGGCGCCATCTATCTCAACATGGGCACGCTCTTCCCCATCTACGAGCAGACGATTCCCCGCGCGGCGAAGGCGGCACACGACGCCGGCAAGCCCTGGGTGCTCGATCCGGTGGGCCTGGGCATCGGTAGCCTGCGCACCCAGTTGGTAAACGAGCTCAAGCAGTATAAGCCCGCCATCGTGCGCGGCAACGCCTCCGAGATCATCGCGCTCGCCGGCCTATGGGGTCTTGAGGGCGAGGCGGCCGATCTGAGCCGCGTACGCGGTGTCGATACCACCGACACGGTAGACGCCGCCCGCAATGCCGCGGTGGCGCTCGCCCGCTACACCGGTGGCGCCGTAGTCGTCTCGGGCGAAGTCGACCTGATCACCGACGGCACGACCGTGGCCAAGTCCCACGGCGGCAGCCCGCTCATGTCCAAGATCACCGGCTGCGGCTGCTCGCAGGGCGGCGTGCTGGCCGTGTATGCCTGCGCCGCCGATTCGTTTACGGCAGCCGTCTGCGGTACCGCCGTCTACAACGTCGCTGGCACGCGTGCTGCCGCCGTCGCCGATGCCCCGGCGAGCTTTAAGGTCGCCTTTATCGACGAGCTCTACCGCGCGAGCGCCCAGGACATCGCCGATAACCGACTCGAGCTCGAGGAGGCATAAGCCATGTCCGAGCCCACAACCAATACCGGCATGAACACGCTCGTCGCTGTGGCCATCGCCCCATGCGGCACCGGCGATGAGCTATCCGCCGAGGTCGCCGAGGTCGTGCGCGTCATTCGCGAGAGCGGCCTTCCCAACCGCACCACCTCGATGTTCACCGAAATCGAGGGCGACTGGGACGAGGTCATGCAGGTCGTGCGCGACGCAACCTTTGTGTTGGCGAGCAAGGGCATCCGCACCGAAGTCGTGCTCAAAGCCGATATTCGACCCGGATTTACCGACACCATGACCGGCAAACTCGAGCGCATGGAAGCACAGATCAAAAAGCAGGAGGAAGCACGATGAGCATCCGCGACAACCTTGATATCTCGGCCTATCTGGTACTCGGCCCCGAAAACACGCTCGGGCGCCCCGTGGGCGATGTGGTGGCCCAGGCGCTCGACGCCGGCTTTACCTGCATCCAGGTGCGCTCCAAGGTGGCAAGCGCCCGCGAGATCATTGCGCTGACCGGCGACGCCGCGCAGGCAATCGCTCAGGCCGGCAAGACCGGTCAGGTCGCCTTGCTGATCGACGACCGTCTGGACTGTGTGCTTGCCGCACGCGAGCAGGGTATTGCTGTCGACGGCGTGCACGTGGGCCAAAGCGATATTCCCGTCGAGGTCTGTCGCAAGTTGCTGGGCCCCGACGCCATCGTGGGCCTTTCGGCCCGTTGCGAGGAGATGCTCGAGTACGTCAAGACCGCCGACATGAGCCTAGTCGACTACCTGGGCATCGGTCCACTCCACGAGACCGAGACCAAGCGCGACTGCGGACGCGCGGCCGACGGCTCTATCATCACCAAGAGCTTTGAGGACCTGGCCGCACTCCACGCGGCAAGCCCCGTGCCCATCGTGGAGTGCGGCCAGGT
>USMR01000047.1 GCA_900555815.1 uncultured Collinsella sp. | reverse complement strand
TGCTCCCATCTCGGGCGATGTCATTCCGCTTTCCGAGGTAAACGATCAGACGTTTGCCACCGGCCTTTTGGGCCAGGGCGTGGCGATTCGGCCCACCGGAACGCGTGTGATTGCACCGGCTGATGCCAAGGTCGAGGCCATTTTTCCCACGGGACACGCTGTTGCGCTTAACACGGTCGATGGCTTGGACGTGCTCATCCACGTTGGTTTGGACACTGTTCAGCTCGAGGGCAAGCACTTTACCGTACATGCGCAAGTGGGTGACATCGTCCATAAGGGTGATGTACTCATTGAGTTCGATCGCGAGGCAATTGCTGCCGAGGGCTACGATGTGACGGTTCCCATCTTGGTGTGCAACTCCGTTGAGTTCTCAAGCATCAAGGGCTCCGTTGGCGTGCATGTCGAAGAGATGGACCAACTCATCGTTGCTCGCGAGCGCTAGCAAGTGCACGTGGCCATTAGCCTACAATTCAAACACGTTTACGGAGGGCGCCCTTGAAAGAGGACGCCCTCCGTGGCAAGATGGGATTTGTCCGAGGCTAAACAGCTTTGGGTCACCGTGGACGGGCAGGGGCCTCGACGCGGTTGGACACGAGACACATACATTACGCGACCTCGCCCTGGTGGCCGCACACGTTGGTTGCGGCCGACGCGGGCCGCGGGCAAGTGCTTGTAAGGGAGCCTTGCCTCTCTTGTACGAGAAAGGACGCGTAATGAAGATCATTAAAGCTAAAGACTACGAGGATATGAGCCGCAAGGCCGCTAATATCATCTCGGCCCAGGTTATCCTCAAGCCCGACTGTGTGCTGGGCCTTGCCACCGGCTCCACCCCGATCGGTGCCTACAAGCAGCTCGCTGCTTGGTACGAGAAGGGCGACGTCGACTTTGCCGAGGTCAGCACCTACAACCTGGACGAGTATCGCGGCCTTTCGCACGACGATCCCCAGAGCTATCACTACTTCATGCGCGAGAACTTCTTCGATCACATCAACATCGACCTGAACAACACGCATGTGCCCGATGGCTCCAACCCCGACGCCGCCGCTGCCTGCTTTGAGTACGACAAGATTGTCGCCGCCGCCGGTTACCCGGATCTGCAGCTGCTCGGCATTGGCAACAACGGCCACATCGGCTTCAACGAGCCCGATGACCACTTCTCCAAGGGCACGCACTGCGTCGACCTCACCGAGAGCACCATTCAGGCCAACAGCCGCCTGTTCGACAGCATCGACGATGTTCCCCGTCAGGCCTACACCATGGGTACCCAGACCATCATGTATGCCCGCATGATCCTGGTCGTCGCCAACGGCGAGGCCAAGGCTCAGGCTGTGCATGACATGTGCTATGGTCCGGTTACACCCGAGTGCCCGGCTTCGATCCTGCAGCTGCACACCAACTGCGTTGTCGTTGCCGACGAGGCCGCTCTTTCGCTCTGCGAGTAGCGCGAATCCTGTAGCTCGACATAACCTTGCCTAAGGCCTCCGCTTTGCGGGGGCCTTTTTGCTATCCCTTTCCGCCCACTTGACCAAAAACTTGCCGTAAGCTTGACGAATACCGGATGTCCAACAGCTTGATTCATTCCATATCAGATTCTATGCAAAAATGCCACTAGAAGGTCGTAGACGGTAGCGGGTGCTAGGCGAGTTGAATGACATGGCTGAACCTTGTTCATCTGCGTTACACTGCCGCTTAGATGGGACAAGCTGACAAGCTCATTTACCTGCTTAAAGACCGATTAGTCGGGGGATTAATAACAATCGGCCCTCGCTGTACAAAAACTTGCCGCTTGCGTACCAAAAGACAACCTAAAACACAAGGTCACTCTATTCATAGCGCGGCTTGTATGGTCTTGCGGCTACAGTGTCCATACGGTCGACTTGAGGAGCGGGCATGGTAAACGATTTGAGCGGTATAGACGACCTCGAGCTGATGCCGCTGGGCGGAGGCTATATGGTGCGACGCGAACGCTTGATGAATGAGCTTATCGCCAAGGGCCGAAAGGCCGGCATCGTGGTTCTTTATGCGCCCGACGGGTTTGGGAAGACCTCGGTGCTGCTGCAGTACACCCATGAGGTTAAATGCGACCCGACGCGAGGCCCCGTGCGGATTATCGAGGCCGATCGTGCCATTGGGCGCGAGGTGTTTATGCAGCTCGAGGTGGTTACCGAAGAACTCAAAGACAAACCGCACTCCCTTATCGCGATTGATAATGTGCCAAACCTCGATCAGCACGATACCGAAGACCTCATCGACAGGATTCGCGGCCTGCGCGCTATGGGGGTAGGGGTCTTTATCTCCTGCCGTCCTTCAAATCGTCAGCTGATTCATGGGCTGGGCGATTCGGTTAAGATCAATGCGCAGATGCTCAAGGTGCATGCCTATGAGTATTCGGCGTGGGCATCGGCGTTTTCGATCAGCACATCGCTCGACTTCTATCAGCTCACGCAGGGCGTGCCCGAGCTCGTTTCGGCATTGCAGACGGGTCTGTATGGCCAAGGCGACGTAGCCGGTCTGCTCGAAAACGAGATTGTCAACGTATATGGCGCGGCACTTGCCGATCTGGCTTCGCTCGACAATAATGCGCTGTTTTGCGTGGCATGTCTCATGGTTTTGATGGGCGAGGGCAATATCGCAGAACTCGAGGCTTGCGGGGTGAGGCTGTCGATGGTCGACCAGTCCTATTTTGTACGCGACTACCCGATCTTTGGCTTGGATCCCGCCGAGCGGAGTTTTACGTGTCTGGGCACGGAGGATAACGGACGCTTGCGCTTGCGTAAGTTGGTGGCCGAGGTTCGCCCCGAACTTGTTCCGAGGGCGGCCCGGATTTTGCTTAAGGCGGGCCGATGCGATGCGGCGATGGGCCTGGCGGACGCCTTTTTGGACCGTGAAGCGGTCCTTGAACTTGCTGGTCAGTATGGGGTCGATCTTGCTCTGACGGGGCACGGGGCCGATATCTGCCGAGCAGCGCTGGGCACGATCGATGCCGACGATCCGGCTCCAGAGCCAACGCCTGCCGAGGCGCTTGGCGTATATCTGGCAGCGGTCAGCGTGTCCAATACAAAGCTTGCTCGCTATATGGCATCGGTCATCGAGCGCGGGGGCGAACGGGCGGCCTGCGAAATAGACCCTGTTTCATGGAGGGTGGCCCAGACACTGACGGCTGTTTGCTATGGGGACAACGGGCTTGGGCTTCCTACGAACCTGGCCGTGCCAGAAATCGAGACATCCCATACCGCACTCGATATGTTGTCTGCGCATATCGAGGTCAAGCGCCGCCTGACCGAACGGGGAGATGACAGCGGCGTTCTACAGCAGCTCAAAACGAGCAAGGCCTATGACTGCGAGCTCGACATCGCGGGGATTGTTATACGGGCCGATAGTATGCTGGTGGAGCTCTTTGACGGGTCGTTTGCGGGAACCGACGAGCGCGACGACGAGATGACGGTGGTGCGGGAGGCGCTCGACGTACGCGGGCTTAAGGCGATGGCTATCTGGGTGCGCATGGTGTTGGCGGCACGGCGGCTCCTTTCCGGCTTGCCGGTAACCGACGACGCGGCGTTCAACGAGCTCGATCGTTTTGCCGTGCGCATACGCGACAACCAGATTCAGCTGTTTGGCCTGTTGCTAGAAGGTTGGCAGTCGCTGGCAGAGGGACGGCCGGTTAATGCAAAGTTCCGTGCGGTCCAAGTGCTCAAACTTGCCGAGGAGTCGATTGCGTACATGCGCGATAACGCATTGCTGCTGGAGCGCGCAGCGTATCTGCGTAACACCTCGATGGTTTCGGTGCGCGAGGAAGCGGAACTACTCGATATAAGCCAGACGCAGGTTGGTGGCGCAGAAGCCTGGATGGTGGCGCTGCATTTGGCCTGTGCGGGCCGAGACAGCGACCTTGCGGCCTGGATGTCCATGAATCGTGCGGGGATTCTAGAGCCATCGTATCGGCTCTTTGCGCGCCTTGCCATGCATTGTCTGGGCGAGCCGGCGGCCAGGATACGCAAGAAGCTTCCCGTGCGCGAGCTGTCGCGGTACTCGCTGCGCGACGATTTGGAAGGGGAGGGCGAGCGCCTGTTCCAGGCCGGCGAGGTTGAAGCCGTTGATACCATCGACCATATCGAGATTCGCATGTTTGGTGCGTTTCGCGCCGAGCGCGACGGGTTTCCCATCACGGACAAAATGTGGCGCCGCAAGAAGGCGGCGACACTTGCCGAGCGGCTTGCGCTGGGCATGGATGCGCTCGTCGATCGTGAGACGCTGGCCATGGAGCTGTGGCCCCATGCCGAGTTCAATAGCGCTCGCAACAACCTGTACTCGACGATCTCGCGCTTGCGGTCGGCTTTGGGACCGACGCCGGATGGCAAGTCGTGTGTGCTCATCCAAAATGAATGCATTGGACTCAACGGCGACTACGTCAAGACCGATGTACGGCTGTTTGAGCAGATTTGCCGCGAGGTTTTGGGAAATCGCACAGGTGCGCGCGGGCCCCATTTAGTTGAGCTGTGCCTTAAGATTGAGCAGCTTTATGCCGGACCGCTGTATGTTCCCAATGGCTGTAATCCCACCTACTTTTTGCGTATGCGACGCATTATGCAGTCAAAGTACATCGATTGCATGATTAAGGGAGCAAATGCCGCTCTAGAAGAAAACGATCTGCAGTCGGCGATTTGGCTGGCGGAGTCGGGGCTTCGGCAGGAAACGGCGCGCGAGGATATGGTGCGCTGTGCCATGCGCGTCTACAGCGCGGCGGGGCGGCGGCGCGATATCGTCGAGCTGTACAGCGGGCATATGCACCACCTGAGGGAGCAGGTCAATGGCGTGCCCGAGCCCGAGACGCGGCGTCTATACGAGCGCTTGGTGGAGGGGCGGCTCAATCGCGTGCTGGTCGAGCGATAAAAAACGGGCGCCCGAAGTACTTGGGCGCCCGTAAGCTTGCTATGTGTTGGCTCGCCGGATCATTGGCTCTTAGACGAGCTTGATCTTCTCGATGTCCTTGCGCGAGGACTCGCGATACAGCGAGAACTTGCGGCCGATGACCTGGACGACCTCGGCGCGGCAACGCTCAGCGAGCTCTTCGGCGGCCTCGCGGGCGGAAAGACTGGAGCCATCGAGTACGGAGCACTTAACGAGCTCGTGCTTCTCCAGGTAGGCGACCGTCTGCTCGACGGTGCCCTCGTTGACATCGGACTTGCCGATGATGATGGCGGGGTTGAGGTGATGGGCCATGCTGCGAAGCTGCTTGACCTGGGCTCCTGTCAGTGCCATGGGTTCTCGCTTTCTATGTATGGGGCGCCCCGAGACGGGGCCTTAATCTACGTGAGCTGTCCCACGATAGCGCAGGAACGGCGCGGTGTGGAGCGCGTTTGCCCAGTTCAAAAAGAATGCGGATGCCGAGCGGGAGAACAGCGCGGGTTACAGGCGGACGTGTACGGCGGCCGAAAGCGGTCTATGGACGGCCCGAAGAGACCGGTTCCCATGCAATAAACGCCCAACGGACCTTGCGGACGTGGTCGAGCATGTAACGCCCCTGCGGCACGCCCTTGGACCCTGGCTCGCCGGCATGGGGATTCTCAATCATATGCTGAGCGACGTAGTCGCGTAGTCGGTCAATCTTATCCTCGTTACCGTGCTCGAGCATGCGGGAGAAGTCCGCCACGCCTGTCTCAAGGCTATCGAAGGTATCGCGACGAGGCGATTCAAAGTACGTAACCTGCGGCAACGCACCCATCTGAATGAGGATGTTGAAGGCGTACACAAAGCCATTACTGTAGGTAACCGAGGCGCCGATGGCGTTCATCACGTGCAGGTCGTAGCGCGGGCTGGAGTTGGCGACCATCGTGACAGCACAACGCCGGCGAGCCGTGCGGTCGAGCTTGGCAAGCGCGCCTTTTAGGTTGGTCGTGGTGACAGAGCGACTGGCAAAGGCAACATCCACCGCTTTCGCGACCGGTCCAACCAAATCCCAATCATCATCCCAAGCAAGCTCAAGCGGCGTAATAAGATCTTCGAGCCCGTAATACTCAATGCCGGCATCAAGCGTGCCCAACATGGCAGGAGAGAAGTCGGCAGCAATCACGGAATGCCCAGCCTGAGCAAGCGGAATAGCAATCGACCCAGCCCCACACCCCATATCAAGCACCGACTCGTCTGGCTCAAGCGCCAACAGCTTCATAAAATCCCGAGCATAAGGGGCAGTCTCAAGCGGCCGAAAATGCCGAGCCCGCTTATCCCACTCAAAAGAATCATCAGCCCGCCGCCGATCAGCTTGCAGACGCATCCATTCGCCATTCCAATCCGCAGCAAGCAGCTCAGAACGATTCTCCCCATCAACCACGGGCCAACCTCCTAGCAACAAAAAAAGCGACTCCTCCCAAAAGAAGAGCCGCAACCAGCATATATCAGAAAGAACCGTTCCAACGCCAAACCGCCCTCACAACCAAGGCGGGCAGGAGCGAAGCGACTGCCAAAGGGATAGAACCCAACCGAGGTCCCGTTGTGCGGGAGCCCCGGGGAGGGCAAATATATAAGGTCGATCGCGAGTTCCGCACGAGCCGGAGAGCACTTAATGTGCTCTCCGTGCGAG
>USMR01000046.1 GCA_900555815.1 uncultured Collinsella sp. | reverse complement strand
CCGAAGGGTTGGATACCGGGGACGAGGAACGTGGCGATCGCGATGGCGATCGAGGTGAAGAGCCAGTTAAGCATAAAGCGCATGGCGTGAATCCTTTCTTGCGCCGGGATTGCTGGCGTCGCGTGAAGCGGCTTACGGCGGCGACCTGGATGGTTGCGCGGGCGCGCCGCGGTGTTTGGGCGCCCATTGTCTCAAATATTCGTGGAGCTTACGTGCGCATATGGTTTCTAAACGGCGTTCGTCCTGAAAAACGCGCCGCTGGCAGAGAGTCTTGTCGCTTTAGTTTGGTGGTGTGCTACACTGCTACGGGCAAAAGCCACAGGCGTTGCCCTATTGCATAGAACGGGTGAACGATGCCCGATGTCAGTATCAACTTCGATGCCTTTTGGCGGGTTTGGCGGTGATCGATGAATATCGAGAACATGTTTGACAAGCCTGATGTCAAGCAGCTGGTCCACGCATTTAGCCTTTTGGACGACGAGAAGGATATCCAAGCGTTTTTGACCGATATCTGCACGCCGCGCGAGATTTGCGACCTTTCTCAGCGTTTGCAGGTTGCGCGCTATTTGGACGAGGGCGAGCCTTATGTTGAGGTTCAGGCCCGTACCGGCGCTTCGTCCACCACGGTGAGCCGCGTTTCAAAGGCGCTGAACGGCGAGTACGGTGGCTACCGCAAGATCCTCATTAAGTTGGAGGATGGCGAGTAGGCCAGCGACAACATTGAATTACGAAGAACCGTCCCTCCGGGGGCGGTTTTTTGATCCCTTGGGGACGGAGGAAAACGGATCACCGGGTTAGACTGACCCCCTCTGTGATCCATTTTCCTCCGTCCTCAAGGGATCAAATCTGTTGGCGTGGGGCAAATCTGTCCGCGTGGGCGGGTAGGATGGATGCATTGATTATTGCGAACAGTTTGAGCGGAGGACCATGCCTGTTCGAATCTATACCACCAATGCCGGCACGGATTTGAGCGATGCCGAGTCGGCGCTGCTTGCCGACCTTATTGCCCGTCACGGGCGTGCCGTGTTGCTGGCACCAACGTTTGCCGAGCTCGACCTGTGCCGTCATGATGCGGCGGAAGCCGGCGTTTCGCTGGGTATCGACTACAAGACGCCTACATCGTGGCTTCGCTCGCTTTGGGAGCTTATGGGCGACGGGCGCGGTTTCGTCGACAACCTGCAGCGCCAGATGCTGTTTTCGGACATGGTCACGCGTCTCGACGATGCCGACCTGCAGCCGCTTTCGCGCAGCCAGGGCACAGTGCGCATGCTCGCGCGCATGGCCCGCGACGTGTTGCCGGGCGTTGCGGGGACGGGTGCCGAACGATGCCGTGGCGACAACTGCCAGCCTGAGCCAAAAAGCGATGCCGAGGCTCGTGTGTTCGAGCTTTTGCGCGCCTACGCGGGCGGTTTGGACCGTCGAGATATGGTTGAGCCCTGCGAGGCAGCTGACATTATGACCAGTGTCCTGGCCGATAGCCTGCCGGCGTGCACTCGCGTCGTATGCGTGCGCGGTATCACGTCGTTTACGCACGGTCTGCTCGAGCTGCTGTCTGCCGTGGCGAACAATGGGGGAGAGGTCGTCGTGCTGCTTGCCCGCGAGCAGGCGGCGATGCGCGAGGAGCTTGCCACGGCATTTGATGCCCGCGATGTGTTGTTTGAGATCGCGCCGCTGGGGAAGAACGCCGTCGCGTCTGATGTCGCTTGCGGGACCGCCGCTCAGCCTGCCTTTATTGAGGTCGCTGGCCCCCATGCCCGTGCTCATGCTTATGCGGACGCCATCGATAAGTTGGTGAAAGCGCACAAGGAGTCCAAGGCCGATAAAGCTACTGCAACGCCCGCCGACCCCGTGCGCGTGCTCGTCGTTTCTGCCCGGGCACCCCAGCTGTTCGGCGAGCTCGCCGCCCGTTTGGCGGCGCGTCACATTGCGGCCGAGACGACTGAGTTCACGGCGTTTTCCCAGTCCATCGCGGGCAGGCAGTTTAC
This sequence comes from uncultured Collinsella sp., assembly GCA_900555815.1. Lineage (GTDB taxonomy): Bacteria > Actinomycetota > Coriobacteriia > Coriobacteriales > Coriobacteriaceae > Collinsella. The sequence continues at coordinate 4,621 of USMR01000046.1, read as the reverse complement.
GGCGCTTGCCGGTCTGATCGAGCGCATGAAGGCCGCCGACGAGGGCACCGCTTCCAAGACTGAGTGGTGGCCCGCGCCGGAGCTTACCGACTGGATCTACAGTCCGCTTTCGGGCGCTGATGCCGTCAATGCCCGTACCTTCGATAAGAATATGCGTCTCTCGCGCAGCAAGACTACCGCGGGCGTCAAGAGCCTGCTGCAGAGCGTTCAGGGCCAGGTGAGGGGCGCGCGCAAGGCGACGAGCGACGATAACTGGTTTAAGAACGTACCGTGTGTGGTCTCGGACGTGTTCCAGGCGCTGTGGCGTGACAAGCCCGTGACGGCGCTTAAGGCCATGCTTGCCGTTGCCGAGGCGTTGCCCGATCGCGCTCTAGGCGGCCTTGACGGCCAGGCCCGTCGCCAGGCAGAGACGGCTTTGCTGCGCCATGCCATCGACATCCTTATGAACGATGCTCGCGCGCTCGACGTGTCGCAGGCCGCGACCGTGCCGGTTCTCGACGGCGTTCGAACCAAGGTGGACAAGCGCAGTACCGCCTACGATTACGAGACCTATGAGGTCGATCGCACACCACGAGCACAAGTGCGCTTCGCGTCGCTTGCCGATGCGTCGGTTCTTCGCCCTGGCAGCTACGATGCCGTGCTGTTTGCCGATGTCGACCTGGACAGCTATCCGCTTTCGCACGAAGAGGGCCCGCTTGCCACGTTGACAGCCGAGCTGCGCCGCGACGGCGTGTCTTTGGAGCCCGCTGCCCTGCTGCGCGTGCGCTTTGGCCGTGCGATGCAGGCGGCGAGCGGTCCGGTCGCGCTCGCCCGTGTGACGCACGATCGCCAGGCACGCGAGTGCTACCCGGCAGCCGTATGGACCGAGCTGTGGGCACATGCCGAGGCCGCTGGCGCTGCCAAGCCCATGCGCGTGGGCGAGGGCGATATCATCGCCGACTTTGATCCCGCGGCAGGTGAAGGCCTCAAGCGCGAGCGCGTGACCTGTGAAGCCCCTCAGCATCTGAGTGCCGAGGCCGTGCCGTATTTGGTCCTGCGCCGTCGCGATGGCGAGGGTGAGGACGCGCCGCTCGTGCCGCGTCTGACGTCCGCCTCGCAGATCGAGGCCTATTCGACCTGCCCGCTATGCTGGTTCGTCTCGTACCGCGTGAAGCCCCAGTCGATCGACGCGGGCTTTGGCAACATGGAAAAGGGCAACTTTGTCCACGACGTGCTGGAGCATCTGCATGCCCGTCTGCCCCAAGAGGGCATGGAGCGCGTGACGCCCGAGAATCTGCCGCGCGCACAGGAGCTGCTGCACGAGGTCTTTGACGAGACGTTGGCCGAGCACGCCGGCAAGCGCGGCACGGAGGGCCCGCTGGTGCCGCTCTCTGCGGTGGAGGAACGCCAGGTGGCCGAGATCTTGCCGCAGCTGGAGGGTGTGCTTGCCTACGAGTCCGAGGCACTTGCCCCCTTTGCCCCGCGCTACCTGGAGTTTGCCTTCAACGAGCTCAAGGTCGAGTATGCCGGTTGGCCGCTTGGCGGGCGCATCGACCGCGTGGACGTGGACGCCGAGAATCGTGCCGTGGTGATCGACTACAAGCATCGCACGGGCGTTGAGGAGTTTAAGCTCGCCGACCCCACGGTGCGCGACGAGGAATCGGGCACGGCGCCCATCGACGATCCGCGCTGGTTGCCACCACATACCCAAACGCTCATCTACGCCCAGGCCATGCGCCGGGCGCTGGATTTGGACATCCGCGCGGCGCTCTACTTTTCGACCAAGGGCGGCAAGCCGGCGTTGCGCGGTGCCGCGAGCGCCGAGCTGCTCGAGGAAGAGCGCGGCGACGGTCGCATCCCGGGCCTTAAGAAAGGTTTCCCCGGCGAGGGTGGCAGCATGGACTTCGACGCCCTGCTCGATCGCGTTGAGGCCGGCATCGCCGAGCGCCTGCGCGAGCTCGAGGCAGGCAACGTTGCCGCCGTCGACCCGACGACGGCTCAGGCCGCGCATGCGCGCTGCTCGTATAACCACGAAGGAACGTTTGTAAGGAGGGACGTGTAGACCATGGATCTTTCGACTTTGATGCCGCAACAGCTGCAGATTGTCAAAACGCTCGACCGTCCGCTATTTGTCTCGGCGGGCGCCGGTTCGGGCAAGACCTTTACCCTCACGCGCCGCATCGTCTACGCGCTCTCGCCCGAATCCGGTCCGTTCGTTGAACATCTGGATCAGGTGCTCGCTATTACCTTTACCAAAGATGCCGCGGCCGAGATTCGCGACCGCGTGCGCCGTGCGCTTATCGACGAGGGCATGGACGAGGAAGCACTGACCGTCGACGACGCGTGGATTTCGACCATTCACGGCATGTGCTCGCGTATCCTGCGCGCGCATGCGCTGGAGCTGGGCATCGACCCCGAGTTCACGGTGCTCACCGATACCGACGAGCTTATGGACCAGGCTGTTGAGCATGTGCTGGCCCGCGCGACGGCGCCCGATGCCGCCCCCGAGCTCGCGGCATCGCTCAAGGCCCTCTATGCCTGGTATCCCATGGCGGGCGAGGGCGGTTCCTTTGGCACCGGCACGACCATCAAGGGCCTGGTGCGCGACCTGCTGGAGCTGTCGAGCCAGTTGCCGGGCGGTATGGACGACGTGTGCGTGGCGCGCGGCCAGGCCGATACCTCGGCACTCGCCGATGCCTATCGCGCGGCGCTGGGCGCAAGCAAGGCCGCGACCGAGAAGGCGCAGATGGCACTCGACGCCATTGACGCGTTCGAGGCGAGCGGCAAGACCATGGCCGATGCAGCGCGACTCATGATGTCGTGCACCATGCCGCGCGCGAGCAAGGCATTCCCTAAGGAGCAGGTCGAGCTGCTCAAGGCCGAGGCCGCCGATGCGTTTATCAATATCGTGCTTGCCTGCGGTGGCCCGGCGCTCGATGCGCTGGTGGGCCTGGCCCGTTCCGTGGAGGCTGAGTATCGCGCGCTGAAGGCTGCCCAGTCCGCCCTCGATAATAACGACCTGCTGCGTATGGCCTACGAGGCCCTGCGCGATTACCCTGCCATCCGTGCTGCGTACGAGGGCCGCTTTAAGATGGTCATGATCGATGAGTTTCAGGATACCGACCAGATGCAGGTCGATCTGATACGCTACCTGACGGGTGCGGGGGAGCGCGCGCTGTGCACCGTGGGCGATGCACAGCAGTCCATCTATCGCTTCCGTGGCGCCGAGGTCGAGGTGTTTCGCCGCCAGGAGCGCAAGGTGGGCTCCTCTGCTGCGCCCGAGACGGCTGTCGCATCCGATGCCCCCGCTGGCGAGCTCGTCAAACTCGTGCGCAACTTCCGCAGCCACGACGAGGTGCTGCGCTACGTAGCACGCGTCTTTGACGGCAACACCGGTGGTTTGATGCAGGGGTTCTTGGATCTTGAACCGAGCGACAAACGCGAGGACAAGCTCAAGGCGAAGGCTTCGCGCCGCCAGGCGCTGTTCGTTGCCGGTGGCAGCACCCAGGAGCGAACGCAGGCGAAAGCTCGTGCGATTGCGGAGCGGTTCCAAGCGCTCGTCAAAGCGGGCCAGCCCCAGGGCGGCATGGTACTGCTGCTGGGCCGCATGACCAACGCCGACGTCTACGCCCAGGCCTTCCGCGATCAGGGGCTCGACTGCGTCATCGCGGGCGGCTCGGTCTTTGCCCAAGCAGCCGAGGTGCAGACGGTGCGCGCCCTGGTTTGTGCGCTCGCCAATCCGGCCGATACGGCGCAGGGCCTTATGCCGCTGCTCGCCTCGCCGATGTTTGCGCTCGGCGCCCAGGAGTTCCTGGCGCTGGCGACCAAGCTCGATAGCGAGACAGGGGAGACCTCGCGCCGGAATATCGACATGGGCATCATGAGCGATTTCGACGTGCCGGGTTTGCAAGACTTGCCGCTTGTGACGCGCGCCCGCGAGGTGTTGCGGTATGCGCTTCGTCGCGTGGGCCGCGATTCGTTCGCCGCCATCGCGCGCGACGTGGTCAATGCTTCCGGCTGGTTCGTGCGTCTGGCGCAGCGCGGCCCCGAGGGCAAGGCCATTGCCGCCAACGTGCTCAAGGCGCTCGATGCCGTGGCCGAGGCAGAGGCCGAGCTCGGCAATTCTCCGCGTTCCATCGCGCTGGCCTTCGACCGCTTCTTGGCGGGCAAGGAAGCCCCGGGTGCCCTCAACGAGGAAGGCGACGGCGCGGTGCGCATCATGACGGTGCATGCCTCCAAGGGTCTGGAATATCCGGTCGTGGCGGTCGCCGAGTGCTTTGGCGTGCGTAAGTCCTCGGGTGCGGCACAGATGGGTCGCGTCGAGGGCGGAGCGCAGGTCGTGGCACTGCCGGCTCGTTTTGATGGCGTTAAGCTTGCCGATGGGACCTTTGTGAAGGGCGACGACGTTAAAAAGCAGTTTGAACATGCATTTAAGGGCAAGGGCACGTCGCTGTGGCTGCCGCCGGAGCTCATGGAGGACGTATGCGCGACGGGCTCTCCCGCCGAGGCATTTGCCCGCCTACGCAACGACGACCTGCAGCTTTCGCTCGAAGAGCGGGCTCGTTTGCTCTATGTCGCCATGACGCGAGCACGCGAGCTGGTGATCTTGGCGATGGATGCCGGCGTGAGTCGCGGCAAGGTT
>USMR01000045.1 GCA_900555815.1 uncultured Collinsella sp. | reverse complement strand
CCCCGACAACTGCACCGTCGTGGGCGTGCCGGGACGCATCATCAAGCGCAACGGCTGCCGTGTGTTCGAGGAGAGTTTCGACGCCAAGCAGCATCGCGAGTACATGCCCGATGACGCCGCCGAGCAGTCCGCCCTCAACCGCCAGGGCATCACCGAGAATGCCCGCCGCGTCAAGGAACTCGAGCGAGAGGTGGCCGAGCTCAAGGCCCTCGTCGCCAAGCTCGTGGACGAACGCTAGGAACGCAAGCGGCACAAAACGACATCGGCATCAACGCAAAGGCGCGCCAGGGAATTCATCCCCGGCGCGCCTTATTTGTGATGTGGCAAAGAGACTGTCCCTTTGTCACATTATGCGAACTGGCTCAGATAGAGGTCGGCGTAGGCACCCTCGGCAGCCAGCAGCTCCTTATGCGTGCCCTGCTCGATAATGTTGCCGTGATCCATGACCAAGATCAGGTCGGCGTCCACGATCGTCGACAGGCGGTGCGCGATCACAAAGCTCGTGCGCCCGCGCATGAGCGCGTCCATGGCACGACCGATGGCAAGCTCGGTACGCGTATCCACGCTTGAGGTCGCCTCGTCCAGGATGAGAATCGCCGGGTTATTGAGCAGCACGCGTGCGATGGTCAGCAGCTGACGCTGGCCCTGGCTGATGCTTTCGGCATCGTTGGCCACGCGCGTGTCATAGCCCTGCGGCATGGTGCGCACAAAGAAGTCGACCTGAGCGGCGCGCGCAGCCGCCACGATCTCCTCACGCGTCGCCTCGGGACAGCCGTAGGCGATGTTTTCGGCAATCGTGCCATCGAACAGCCAGGCGTCCTGCAGCACCATGCCAAACTGCTGCCGTAGCTCGCCGCGGTCCATGCGGCTCGTATCCACGCCGTCGAGCGTAATACGCCCGCCGTCAATCTCGTAGAAGCGCATGAGCAGGTTGATGAGCGTCGTCTTGCCCGCGCCCGTGGTTCCCACCACGGCAATCTTCTGGCCCGGCTCGGCGGTAAACGACACGTCGTGCATAAGCGGCTTGTCGGGCGAATAACCAAAGCGCACGTGCTCAAAGGAGACGCGACCCTCAACGCGACCCGGCAGCTTGGCGGCCTCGTCCGGCAGCGGATCGGCCTCCATCTCGGGCTCATCGAGCAGGTCGAACACGCGCTCCGCACTCGCCAACGCGCTCTGCAGCGAGTTGAAGGTAAACGACAGCTGCGTCATGGGTTCGGACGCCTCGTAGATAAACTGGAAGAACGCCTGGAACACGCCGACGGTCATGTGACCGGCAACCAGCATGCTGCAGCCCACCAGCGCGATCACGATCTGCGCCAAACGGCCGATAAAGCGCACCGCAGGGCCGACGGCATTGATCATAAAGTCGGCCTTGGCACTCACGCGTGCCAGCTCGCCCGAGGCCTGGTGCACCTCGGCAGAACTTTGGCGTTCGCGGTTAAACGCGCGGATCACCAGACGGCCCGAATAGCCTTCCTCGACCGCACTCGTAATCTTGGACACCCACTCCTGGCGCTCGCCCGTCACATCGTGTGTGCGGCGCGAGACGACCTTCGTCACCAGCAGCGACAGTGCCGTAAAGAACAGAAAGACGAGCGTAAGCTGCACGCTGAACACGAACATCACGCTCACAGCACCAACAACCGTGCCGATCGACACGAGCAGCTGCAGCAATCCGCGCTGCATGCTCTCGGACATCTTGTCCAGGTCGTTGGTCGCGCGGCTGACGACCTCGCCGGGACGATGCGCGTCAAAATAGGCGAGCGGCAGACGGTTGAGCTTTTGCGCGATGCGGTTGCGCAGGCGCAGATTGAGACGCTCAGCGACGCTCGACATCAAAAAGCTCTGGAGCGCATAGAACGAGGCAGCGGCAGTCCAGATCATAAAGTAGACGAAAATGGTCTTGCCGCAGTTCTCCCAGGTGATGCTGAAAGTGGTGTCGTTGGCAAACGCCACCTGAATGTGGCCCCACAGCTCATCGATCACGCGGGCGCTATATGCCGGCGCGGCGGTGTTAAAGATGACATAGAACACAATGCTCGCGAACACGATATAGAAGCGCCAATGGTCGCCGGCAGCCTCACTCCACAGGCGGCGCACCGTCGCCCAGGTATCCCGAGGCGTCTCGTCCTCGTCTTCGTCGTCCACGTCGCGCATACGCTCTGCCTCGGCGCGGGCGCGCTCGTCCTCGGCACGTTCGTTTTCCTCGTAGAGCGCTTGGCGGCGAGCCTCGCGCTCCGCCGCCTTGGCGGCTTCGTCCAGGTCGGGCGCGACGCCCGTCTCCTCGACTGTCTCTACAACCGCAGCGCCATCGACGATGCCCTGCTTCTTGAGCTCCTCGGTCATGCTACTCACCTCCCTTCATCTGCGATTCCGCGATTGCGCGGTACACCTCGCAGGTTTCCATGAGCTCGTCGTGCGTGCCTAGGCCCACGATCTCGCCGTCTTTGAGCACCACGATCTGATCGGCATGCAAAATAGTCGAGATGCGCTGGGCGATGATGAGCACCGCGGCATCGCACGTCTCGTCCTGCAGCGCATGGCGCAGTGCCGCATCGGTCTTAAAGTCCAGGGCCGAAAAACTGTCGTCGAAGATATATAGATCGGCATGCTTCATGAGTGCGCGGGCAATCGCCAGGCGCTGGCGCTGACCACCCGAGAAGTTCGTGCCGCCCTGGGCCACCGGCGTATCGAGCCCCTGGGGCTGGTCGAGCACAAAGGTGCTCTGGGCAACCTCCAGCGCATGGAGCATGTCAGCCTCAGTCGCGTCTTCGTTGCCAAAGCGCAGGTTGCTCGCCACCGTACCCGAGAACAGCCATGCCTTCTGCGGCACATAGGCGATACGCCCGCGGATGTCGTCTTGCGAAAGGTCGCGCAGATCGATGCCATTCAGGCGAATGGCGCCCTTCGTGGCATCGTGGAAGCGAAGCAAGAGCTTGGCCACCGTCGACTTGCCCGAACCCGTCGAGCCTACAATCGCCGTGGTCTGGCTACGGCGACAGGCAAAGCTCAGGTCGCACAGGGTATCCTCGTCGGCATCGTCAAAACGGAACGACATGTGGTCGAACACGGCCACCGCGTCGGCACCGTCAACAGACTCCGCCGCGCACGTGTCCAGCGTGCGCTTGCCGTCCACGATGCTCGGCTCAATCTCCAACACCTGCTGCGCACGGTTCAGGCATGCGGCGGCGCGTGGGAGCGTCAGAATCACCATCTGCGCCGTCATCACAAAGAACAGGATCAGGATCGCGTACTCCAGCACGGCCGAGATGCTACCGATTTGCATGGCGTGGACGCCCACGCGGTTGCCGCCCACCCACAGCACCGCCACCTCGGCGATATTCATCAAAAAGAAGCTGGAGCTGTCGAGACCCACAAACAGGTGGTTGACCTTGATGGCATTGGCCGCGTAATCGCTAAACACCTCGTCCAGGCGCTGCTCCTCGTGGCGCTCCTTGTTAAATGCGCGGATGACGCGCACGCCCACGATGTTCTCGCGCAGCACCACGTTCATGCGGTCGATAAAGCTCTGCAGGCGCATAAAGATCGGCGCGGCGTTGGCAACGGTAAAGACCGCCGCCACCAGCACGATCGCAACCACCACGCCCAGCAGCGTACCCATGGCGGGATCGATGAACCAAGCAAAAATGATGCCTGCCACGGCCAAGAACGGCACCGGCAGCACCAGCTGAATCGTCTGAAGGACAGCTTGCTGAATCACGTTGATGTCGTTGAGCGAGCGCGTGATCATCGAACCCGTGCCAAAGCGCTCAAAGTCGCTGGCGGACAGCTCGAGCGACTTGTCGTACACGGCATTGCGGATATCGCAGGCCACGTTGGCGGCCAGGCGCGCCGAAAGATAGCAGCCCAGCACCGTGCCGCCGCTGGCCATGCCGGTCGCGATAAGCATGTACAGGCCGTTGCGTAATATATAGTCGACATCACCCGTGGTAATACCGGTGTTGACCATGTTCGCCAGCATCGTGGGAACCAACAGCGTACCGACGTTATCTATCAGCACCGCAAACAGCGTCACCGCAATCAGACCGCGGTACGGCCTCATAAACCTCATTAAGAGTCGCATGCGTCCCCCTCGCCCTTATCGTCAGTCTCGTTCTCGGCGGCCACTTGCCGTTTAAATGCCTCGCACTCTTCGTTAAGAACATGGGAGAACTTACCGACCAAGCGCATGATCTCGCACTGTTCCCACGGCTCGAGCGCCTCGAATGCCTGTTGCTCGGCTTTTTGCGCCGGCAACGCGTAGCGCTTGGCAAACCGCACGCCTTCTTCGGTCAGTCGTACAACCTTGTTTTTACGACTGCCCTCGGCAAACTCCAACGTCGCAAGCCCTCGCGCCCTAAGCGTTTTAATCGCCGAATTGATGGTCTGTTTGCTGTAGAACCATTCACTCGTCAGCCGACTCACGGCAACGCTTCCGCCCGCTGCACTCGTGTCGACGAGCATCCAGTAGGCGCAGTCCGAAAGGCCGCAGGCGCGCGAGAACTCCGAATAGATATGGTCGAGTCCATTGAGCAACCGATCGAAGTCGACCAGCGTAACCGCACTATTCATCTATCCCACCATTCAATTGTCCGATTTTTGACCAATTATGTGTCTCTAGATTAGTCCGAGTTTTGACTATCGTCAACAGGCTCTCCGCAAATGCGTGCATTTTTATGGCCTATCGGCAGAAAAAGACCGCCGGCGCGGGGGCGGCGCCAGCGGTCACGTGAAAATCGGGTTTTATTGCCTGTTAAGCGGCGACGGCCTCATAGACCGTAGCGCCCGAGAAGCTGTCATGCAGGCTCTTGCCGGCAATCCACGGCAGCTCGACGACCTCGCAGACCGTGTTGACCAACTCAGAACAGTCAGTAAAGTGGCCCTTGTCGTTGAGGGCCTCGCAATCCTGAACACGCCAATAGCCATCGGTGTGCGTGATGTAGTACTCGTGATCGTTGATCGACACGAAAGCGCGCGTCTTGGAACGCAGCAGCTTCAGAAATCCTTCGAAATCGGTCTCGACGACATCTCCAGCCTGGAACATGATGTTACCTCCTGGCCCGGCGCCACCACGGCGCATTGATAAACGTTGGTACTCCTTTAGTAAAACCTTTATCAGAGGTTATGCGTTCGTCATTTAGGCAAGTGGTAAAAAACCGCAGGGTAGACGGGATAAAACGTTTAACCATCCCATTTGTTTGTCACATTCTGAAGGTACTTTTATGCAAACCTACTTTCCCAATTGGAATCTATCCTTTTGGCCGGGCAATTGACCGTCTATCGTTTGAGCCCGACGGGTATGAACGGGGCATCTGCAACGCCACCGCAAGGAGACACCATGGAGACTATCGAAGCACTCATTCACCGCCGCAGCTGCCGCAACTACAGCGATCGTCCCGTCGAGGCCGAAAAGCTTGCACGTATTATCGAAGCCGGCCAATATGCACCGAGCGGCATGGGCCGCCAGCCGGTGACGTTTGTCGCCGTCACCGACCCCGCGACCGTCGAGCGTCTCTCGCAGCTCAACGCGCAAGTCATGGGCAGCAACAGCGACCCCTTCTATGGCGCCAAGACCGTTGTGGTGGTGCTGGTTGACCGCAGCGTGCCCACACATCTGGAAGACGGCTCGCTCGCCATGGGCAACCTGCTCAACGCTGCCTATGCGCTGGGCGTTGATTCGTGCTGGATTCATCGCGCCCACGAGGTTTTCGATTCGCCCGAGGGCCTGGAGCTACTGGCCAGTTGGGGTCTACCCGCCGACGGCAGCCTGCGCGGTGTCGGTCACTGCATTCTGGGCTATGCCGAGGACACGCTGCCCGAGCCCAAACCCCGCCGCGACAACGTGGTCTACGTAAGGTAATTAGTTCCGCCATTCTACCGAACGGCGGGCTCGTTGACGCTGCGCGGGCCGCATTCACGCCAATCTGACGTTCAATTTCGAGGGCGCGACCAGAAGGTCAGCGCCCTCTCATTTCACGTCACCTTGGCGCAAATGCGGCTCGCTCGCTTTTGGCGACTGACATCGAATGAGCCACTGTCTTGGGCAGCTAAAAAAGCCCCGTCCCAAATTAGCTGCCCCACTCGCAACTTATCCCGCCGATGGAGTTATTGCCGTTTCGCTCGTCTGATTCGCATCGACGTCGTCGCCTTGCTTGTCTTCGTCCTTTTGCACATCGGCGATGGTGGAGGCCGCCGCAACGATACCGCGCTGGGGCGCGACGCTCGTCTGGGCCTGAGCGCCCTCGACAACTTCTGTACCTACATGCGCGAGCTCGGGCGATTTAAACATTGCGTCCAAGTTGGCGCCACCGCCGGCATATCCGAGCGCAGCGAGCGCGATGACGATCACTGCAACGGCGGCCACGATCGGCACGTAGCGATGCCAGCCGGCGGGATTGAGCCCGCTGCGGCGAGCCGCCCCGCGGCTGATGTAGCCGAGCGTTCCGTCGTGCTTGAGCTTTGAGCCCACCACGCGTTTGCGGCCCCACAGCGAGGACTCTGCCTGCATTGCCAAGCGGGCGCTTGCCGAAGGATAGCCGTATTTAGTGCGCTTGAACGAGCCATCAAACCCCGAGGCGTGTTTGCCCCACGTCACCGATGTTGTGCGTCGGTTGACCG
>USMR01000044.1 GCA_900555815.1 uncultured Collinsella sp. | reverse complement strand
GAACGGAGTTCTTGGAAGTTGTAGATCTCGCCGTTGAAGACAATGACGACGCTGCCGTCCTCATTGGTCATGGGCTGAGCGCCGGCCTCGGTCAGGTCGAGGATCGACAGGCGGCGGAAGCCCAGGGCAACGCGGCCGTCGATAAACTGACCGCCCATGTCGGGACCGCGATGGACGATGCGGTCCATCATCTTGGTGAGCACCTCGGATTGGTTATCCGTCCCACCGACAAAACCGACAAAACCGCACATATACTATCCCCTCTGCTGTTGCTGGGCATCAAATCGAATCAGTAGCTTTTGAGTATACCCGAGGGCGTAAAGAGGGGCGGAATGTTCAGGCAATCTCAACTGAATCAGCTCCGCTGTGACACGCGCGAGTTACCTTTAATGGATATGAGGTGAATGAGGCGATTGTTTTGCTATACTCTCTCCGCACGGGCGATTGGCGCAACGGTTAGCGCAGGTGCTTTACACGCACAAGGCTGGGGGTTCGAATCCCTCATCGCCCACCACCGAATTGTTAGGCCTCCAGCGATGGAGGCCTTTCTTTTTTTGGGCCAGAAGCTCTCCTGGCCTTTGCAGATTTATGACAAAAAGGGTTCCAGACCGCCCAATCATGCATCAAATGACGCACTGAGGACCTGAAACCCGTTTCAAATAGCTATATCTTGCTCGCGCTAAGCCAAAACGTCCGACAAAATCTCGATCAGGTTGTCCACGTCGGCTTCCTCGCAGACGAGTGGCGGCAGGAAACGCAGCGTATGGGCACCCGTAGCGTTGATTACGGCACCGGCGGCCAGCGCGCGGGCAACAACATCATGCGCGTCGCCCGCGGCATCATCCAAATCACAGCCGAGCATCAAGCCGCGGCCACGTACCTCGGTCACGTGCGGCAGCTTGGCGAGCTTTGCCTCCATATAGGCACCCACCTTGGCAGCATGCTCGGCATAATCGCCGCGCACAAGCGCGGAGAGCGTCGCGGCGCACGCCGCGACGGCCAAGCAGCTACCGCCAAAGGTCGAGCCGTGGTCGCTTGGCTTAAACACGTCGGCAATCTCCTTCTTTGCCACGACGGCACCCATGGGCACGCCATCGGCAATGCCCTTGGCAAGGCTCATAATGTCGGGCTCCACGCCATAGGTCTGGAACGCAAACGGCTTACCCGTGCGAAAGATTCCGCACTGGACCTCGTCGACGATAAGCACGGCACCCACCTCGTGCGCCAAGTCACGCGCCGCAGCCATAAACTCCTCGGTCATGGGATGCACGCCACTCTCACCCTGGATCGGCTCGAGCATCACGGCACAAATCTCGCTCCCCAGCTGCTTAAAGATCGCACGCAGCTCGTCCACATCGTTGGGCGTGCAGGCCACAAAGCCACCCGGCAGTGGGCGGAAGCTGTCCTGCAGCCAATCCTGCATGGTGGCGGCAATGGTCTCGAGCGTACGGCCGTGGAACCCGCCGCGCATGCACACGATGGTGTTGCCGCCATTACCGGCACGCTTGGCGTACAGGCGCGCGAGCTTCATCGAGCCCTCGTTGGCCTCGGCGCCAGAGTTGGCAAAGAAGGTCTCCCAAACCTGCTCATCCGCAGCCGGGGCACCAAGAGCAGCTGCCGTGGTCTCATCGCCGGCGACAATGGCATCGGCAAGCACGCGCGCACCATCTACGTCGTCGTTAGCAAGCTTGGACAGCAGCGCCGCGACCTGTCCGCGCTGCTCAATGTAGAAGTAATTGGAGACATGCATGAGCTTTTTGGTCTGTGCCTCGAGCGCCGAGAGCACAGCCGGGTCGCCATGACCTAGGCTGCACACGCCGATGCCGGCAAGAAAGTCGAGGTACTCACGGCCATCGTCGCCGGTGAGCTTCATGCCGTGACCCTCGACAAACTCGACCGGAGAGCGGCCAAAGGTATGCATAACGTAATGGGATTCAAGCGATTGCTGAGCTGCAAGTGACATGGGATGCCTTTCGTTGGGCGCCAGACGGCGCGGGGCTATGGGTGCAGGAATGGGGCGGCTGCGGGTCAGCTAGACCGTCTGAAGCTTCTCGACCTCGTCAAGGTTTTCGGTCAGACGCGCAGCAAACGTCGAAAGCGGATGCGGATGCGTATCGAACTCGTAAGCCGTCTCGGTGGAATGGATCACGGTGCCGACGCCGGCATCGGTCAGCAGCTCCAGGAGCAGCGAATGCGGCGTGGTACCGTTAATGATGTGGGCACGAAATACGCCGCCGGTAAGCGCATCGACGGCCGCACGCAGCTTAGGAATCATGCCCTTATCGACCTCGCCGCCGTAGAGCATTTCGTTGACCTCGTCGAGCGTTAGGTTGGAGATAAGCGAGTCCTTGTCGCTAAAGTCCTTGTACAGGCCATCGACGTCGGTCAAAAAGATTGCCTTATGCGCGTGGAGCGCCGCGGCAACGGCACCGGCGGCGGTATCGGCGTTGATGTTGAAGAAACCGCCGTCCTCCCCCGCCGCGACGGTAGCGATGACGGGGATGTACTCGCTATCGAGTAAGCGTTCGATATAATCGGTGTTGACGTGCGTCACTTTGCCCACGCGACCGAGCTCGGGGTCGAGCGGCTCGGCGATGAGCGTGCCGGCATCGCTGCCCGACACGCCCACGGCCAGGTTGCCGTGGTGGTTGATGGCAGCAACCAGCTCCTGGTTAACCTCGCCGCCCAGCACCTCGCGCACGATATCCATAGTCGCCGGCGTGGTCACGCGCTGGCCGTTCTTAAACTCGACGGGAATATCGTAATGGCTCAGCGCCTCGTTGATAGCCTTGCCGCCGCCATGCACGATGACGGGGCGCATACCGATGATCTTGAGCAAAACGATGTCGCTCATCACGTCGCGGCGCAGCTGTTCATCAACCATGGCGGCTCCGCCATATTTGATAACAACCGTCTTGCCGGTCAGGTTCTTAATCCACGGCAGCGCTTCGAACAGCAGCTGCGCGGTTGCTTCGTTGGATTCGCTCGAACGACAATCGCGTGCGAATTTCATAATCTGCCTCGTCTTTCGTATCGTTATCGCGCCGCGCTCCGCTGTCCGCAATCGCGGCAAGATGCGCAGCGTGCCCGGAATCTAGGAACGGTAGTCGCCGTTGATGGAGATGTACTCATGCGTGAGGTCGCAGGTCCACACGGTCGTTGCCGCGTCGCCTGCGCCCAAGTCGGCCGAGATCACGATCTCGGGCGCCTCGAAACGTCGTAGAGCCTCGTCCTCGTCAAAGGGAACAGTCAGACCGTCGCGACAGACAGGCATGCCCATCATGTCAATGGAAACGTCTTCCTGATTAAACATCACGCCGCACTTACCGAGTGCCATGGCGACGCGGCCCCAGTTGCAGTCGTGGCCGGCGATGCAGGTCTTAACGAGCGGCGAGTTGGCGACGGCACGGGCGGCGATATCGGCCTCCTCGTCGTTCACGGCGCCGGTAACGTTGACCGTAACAAGCTTGGATGCGCCCTCGCCATCGGCGGCGATATTGCGCGCCAGGCTCTCGCACACCTCGTGCACGGCAAATGCCAACTCGTCAAAGGCATCGGAGCCCTCGACGATAGGCTCGGCATCTGCGGCAGCGGCGCCGGAGGCAAGCATGATGCAGGTGTCGTTGGTCGAGGTGTCGGAATCGACCGTTACCTTGTTAAAGGTCTGCTTGACGGTCGAGAGCAGCAGGGCATGAAGTGCCGCAGGCTCGACGGGGGCATCGGTGGTGATAACTGCGATCATGGTGGCCATATTGGGCATGATCATGCCCGAGCCCTTGCACATTCCGCCTACCGTATAGACATTGCCCGCATGACCCGCAGCCTCGCTGACATAGGACACGGCGTACTCCTTGGAGTGCGTGTCAGTCGTCATGATGGCGCGAGCGGCATCGGCGCCACCGTGGGCGGAGAGCGCCTCGTAGGCAGCAGGAATGGCGGTCTCAAACGTGTCGATCGGCAGAATCTGGCCAATCACACCCGTGGAGGCAACCAGAATCTGCTGGGGCTCACAGCCGATAACCTGCGATGCGATGTTGCAGGTCTCGCGCGCGCAGGCAAGGCCGGTCTCGCCCGTGGCGGCGTTCGCGTTGCCGGAGTTGATTGAAACACCGGCGATGATACCGTAGCCCTTGTCCGCACCGCCCAGGTTGGCACGGCTCACCTGCACGGGCGCCGCGCAAAAGCGATTGGTGGTAAACACGCCGGCACCAGGACAGGGTTTATCGGGCACGACGAGCGCGTAATCCAGACGCTCGGGGTTCTTGCGGAACCCAGCGTGGATGCCCGCAGCTTTAAAACCAGCCGCAGCCGTAACGCCACCCTCGACGGCGCGAATCTTGATATCAAACAGCTCGGTATTCATCGTCTTTATGACTCCTTATGTCAAACAAAAAACGGACATCGGTTGGTGCGCCATGCCAGTCGTGATCATGAGACCAGCTTAAGAGTGGCGCCCCACTCGATGCCCGACTACCAAATCGTTAACAATCGAATGTGCTACACCGGGCACGCCACTGTGGGCAAGCCTCGTCGCTCGTCAAAGCCAAAGACGATATTGGCGCACTGGACCGCTTGGCCCGCAGCGCCCTTGCACAGATTGTCGATGGCGCCCGTCGCCACCAGCACGCCCGCGCGCTTGTTGAACGCAAGGCCAATCTGGGCGGCGTTGGTGCCGACGACCGAAGCCGTCTTGGGCTGCTGGCCGGCATCGAGCACGCGCACAAAGGTGCGTCCAGCGTAAAACTGCTTGTAATAGTCGACGACATCCTCAAGAGCCAGGGAGTCGATGGCCTGCGGCGTGAGCGGCAGCGTCACCGTGGAGAGCAGGCCGCGCTTGAGCGGTGCCAGATGCGGGGTGAAGACGACGCGATCGGTCAGGCCAAGGATTTGCTCAATCTCGGGCGTGTGGCGATGCTTGCCCACGCCGTAGGCCTCCAAATTCTCGTCGGCGCTGCAAAAATGCGTACGAGCGTTGCAGGACTTGCCGGCACCCGTCACACCGCTGATGGCATCGACAATCACGGGACCGTTCTCGGCCACCCAGCCCGCACGCACGGCAGGAGCGGCAGCAAGGCTCGTTGCGGTGGGATAGCAGCCGGCGCAGGCAACCAGCACGGGTTTGCCGTCGGCATGATCGGATGCAGCGGTCTCCAAATCCTGGGAGAACAGCTCGGGCAGACCGAAGGCGCGGGTCTTGAGCAACTCGGGGCTCGTGTGCTTGGCGGCATACCAGGCCTCAAAGGTGGCCGGATCGCTCAGGCGATAGTCGGCCGAGAGGTCAATGCAGGAGACTCCCGCGGCAAGCAGGGCGGGCACCTGAGCCATGGCCGCGGTATGCGGCACGGCCAAGAAGACGGCGTCGCAGGATTTAAGCTCGGGGGCGTCATGCGTGGTGAAAACCAGATCGCTCACGCCAGCAAAGCTCGGATACACCGCGGACAACGGCTGGCCTGCATCGGCGTTGGACGTAATGGCGACAAGTTCAAACTCGGGATGACCGAGCACGAGGCGAATGAGCTCGGCTCCGGCATATCCAGCCGCGCCGACGATTCCAACCTTCAAAGACATATCAGACTCCTTGTCTGCGATTTATGCACCGATGCGCATTTCGCAGCGGTCGTTATGAAGTGGGTTGAAACTTTAGCACTAAAAGATGCATTAACACGTAAATGGTTTACATATTCATGCATTGAAACATTCCCGACACATTCGCTTGAAGGAATTGACAAATGGAGCGGGCCCCGTATTGACCGGCGCTCCTAACGGCGCCGGGCAATACGGGGCCCGCCCATGCGAAAACCAAGTTGTTAGGATGAGCCAGCTGGCTAGAGCTCGACCGGCACCCATTCGTCGTGATTGCAGATAAAAGCCTCGGGATCCTCGACGCTAAAGAAGACGAGCGTGGGGTCGTTAGGCCCCTCATAGTGCTCGCCCAGGCGCTCTAGATGCTTCCACCCGGCTTCGCGCATTTCGTCTAAGGCCCGGTCATCCAAGCCGGCACGCCCGCGCAAGATGAGCCAGCCATGGCCCGGCCACCAACTCGTGGCCTCAAAGCGCTGATTTTGTAGCAGCTCTTGCCACACGTCTTTGGTGCGCGCTGTTACAAACCACAGCTTGCCATCCTGGATCTGCGCAAACGAAAACGGACGCACATGAGGCTGTCCGTCAACGCTCGTCGCCAAATACCATGCCGGCACCGACGTCAGATACTCCAACACCGTATTCAATCCGTCCATGTGTCCTCCTGTCGCCTGACCAGTCTTTTTGGAATGGGTAATCAATTTGGGAAATTAGAGCCCCAGGCGCTCCTCGCTGCCGTCGATATCACAGAAGCGCGCGGCGATGTTGCGGACCGAAAAGAAAGCAAGGCGGCCGTCGTTGGCACTATCGTGTTGCTCGCCAATGCCCACCATGTGCTTAAAGCCCGCTTGGCGCACCTTGTCGCTCACAACTGCATCATCCTCGAGCGCGGCCTCGCCAGTTAACACGATCCAACATTCCCCCGGCTTCCAGCCCGAGAGCTCAAACTTGGGATTCGCACTCAGCTCCGCCCACACATCCTTGTCGCGCGACGTGCAAAACCACAACTTACCGTCATCGACCATGGCAAACGAAAACGGCCTCACGCGAGGCTGATGCCCGTCGCTTGCATC
>USMR01000043.1 GCA_900555815.1 uncultured Collinsella sp. | reverse complement strand
GGCTTAACCTGGTTTGGTGTTACGATGAAACCGCAGGTCAAAGCTATCGAGTAACACTCTTGAAAGGTTTTGGGCTTAAGGGCTTTCTAAGGTTTGTGGCGTGGATGTGGCTCGCCTGTGCGGGGCGTGTGGACGGCTCGTTCCTAGCGCTGCGGCTCTGCGGCCCGCACCTGCTCGATGACCTTTTCCATCGTGCCGTCGATGCGGTCTTTTTTGAGTTCGCATTCCCAGATGGTTATAGGCGTCCAGCCCATTTGAGTGAGTGCTGCCACGGCAGCGCGGTCGCGCTCGACGTTGCGACGGAACTTTGCCTCCCAAAACTCAACGTTGCGCTTGGGCTGGCTAGGGTTGCACTTGGGGCAGCGGTGCCAAAAGCAGCCGTTGACGAAGATGGCGATCTTGCGTCCGGGGAAGGCGATGTCGGGTTTGCCGGGAACCTTCCATTCCAAGCGATAGCCCGTAAGGCCCGCGGCGCGCAGGCGCTGTCGTACGAGCAGCTCGGGCTTGGTGTTCGCGCGTTTGTTGCCCTTCATGGACTTTTTTATGGCGGCGCGACGGCGCACCAGTTCGCGCTCGTCGGCGGAAAGGTCCGAGGTATCGATGCCGTCGAGCAGACCTGGTTTGGGGTGCTTTTTGCTACGGCGCTTAGGTGCGCGCTTGGGCTTGGTGGCGGGCTCGTCGGTCGCGGTGGCCTCGGCGTCGTTGGCAGCGCCGTTGGCCTCAAGCCGGTCTTCCTTCAACTCAATCAGGGCATCAATGAGTCCCTTGTCGGCGGGCATCCATTCCACCGTGGCAAGCGAGGTGCGCGGAATCCAGCGGATATCGAGCTGGCGGTCGTGCTTCTGGGGCTCATCGGATTCATCGGCGAGTGAGCAGTAGTAGCACTCCATGGAGAGATGGAAATCGGGGTAGTCGTACTCAACGGTATAGAAATCACGCAGGTTGGTGACTTTTACCTGCAACTCTTCCATAAGCTCGCGGCGTACGGCGTCCTCGGGCGACTCGCCGCGCATGAGCTTGCCGCCCGGGAACTCCCAAAGTCCTCGCATGTCGCCGTAGCCGCGCTGCACGGCAAGCAGCTCGTCAGATCCATCCTTGCGAATGATCCCAGCGGCAACATGAATAGTCTTCAACAGGAGTCCTCTCTCAACATCAACACGTGACAGGCTAGCTACCCGTACCTTACACAACGGTAAGGCAAGCGTAAGCCATATCGATGGTAGCCGACTCGTCTTCTTGCGACTATAGATGCCGTAGACTAATCGCAAGAAAGGACTCGGTATGCAAACCACGCACATGGCGACCCCGGTACTGGAGGTCGCACATCTCGAAAAGGTATATGGAGCGCTGGGTAACGTGACCCGCGCGCTCAACGACGTCAGCTTTACCGTCAACCGCGGGGAATTCGTGGGCATCATGGGCGCTTCGGGCTCGGGCAAGTCGACGTTGCTCAACTGCGTCTCGACCATCGATAGCGCCACGAGCGGCACGATCCGCATTAACGGTCAGGACGTGACGCGCATGAAGCAGGCCAAGCTTTCGCAGTTCCGCCGCGAGGAGCTCGGCTTTATCTTCCAGGACTCCAACCTGCTCGATACGCTCACGGCACGCGAGAACATCGCCCTGCCGCTCACCATCGCCCGCACAAACTCGGCAGAGATCTCGACCCGCGTGCAGGATGTGGCAGCGCGCCTGTCCATCAGCCAGGTGCTCGACAAGTATCCCTACCAGATGTCCGGCGGTCAGCAGCAGCGCGTTGCCGCGGCTCGTGCGCTCGTCACCGACCCCACCATGATCATGGCCGACGAGCCTACCGGCGCCCTCGATTCCAAGAGCGCTCGCCTGCTGCTCGAGAGCCTGGAGGCCCTTAACCGCCGCCTACGCGCTACCGTGCTCATGGTCACGCACGATAGCTTTGCCGCCAGCTACACGAGCCGTGTGCTGTTTATCCGCGACGGCAAGATCTTCACCGAGCTGCGCCGCGGCGACACCGACCGCCGAGAGTTCTTCGACCGCATTATGGAGGTCGTTGCCATGATGGGCGGTGAGGGCTCCGATGCTCTGTAAACTCGCTTGGGGCAACGTCCGCCGCGCCGGCCGCGACTACCTCGTCTACCTTTTGACGCTCACCCTGGGCGTCACGGTCTTCTATGCCTTTAACACCATCTCGATGCAGGTCGACATCGCCCGAATCGATGAAGTGGGCTTGGCGCAGGTTATAGTCAGCATGCTCGTCGACCTGACGTACTTTTTGGCCGGTGTCATGGCCTTTTTGATGGTGTATGCCAATAACTTCATCATGAAACGCCGCAAGAAGGAGTTTTGCCTGTACCAGGTGCTCGGCATGGGGCGCGGGCGCGTCGCCACGATCATGGCGCTCGAGACCGTGATCGTCTCGGTCGTGGCCTTTGTCGCCGGCATTGTGCTGGGTATGGGACTCTCCCAGCTCATGACGTTCTTTACGGACTCGCTTTTTAAGACACAGATTGCCAATTTCCACTTCTTTTTCTCGGTGCATGCGTTCAATCTGACCCTTGCCTGCATGCTCGTAATGTTTGTGCTCACGCTACTGCTGAACCTTCGCGCCGTGCGTCGTACCAAACTCATCGAGCTTATGGGTGCCGAGCGTCGCAACGAGAGTATCAAGACACGCAACCCCTGGATCGCGATTGCCATCTTTGTCGTGGGCGTGGTGCTTGTGGGCATGGCCTATTACCGTCTGCTACGTGATGGGTTCCCGCTAACCGCGACGGACAGCAAGCTGCAAGAGGCCATGAACCAGTTTGGTATTACGACCGCTATGGTTACCGTGGGCACCTTTGCCCTGTTCTGGGGACTCTCGGGCATGCTCATCAAGCTGGTGCAGAGCCTGCGCGGCGTGTATTGGCGCGGCCTCAACATGTTTACCGTGCGCCAGCTTGCGGCCAAGGTCAACACGGTGTGCTTTTCGATGGGCGTCATCGCGATGCTCCTGTTTTTGGCCATCACCTCGGTGTCGTGCGGTATGTCGATTGCCAACGTGATGAACGAGAATCTGGAGCGCTATAACCCTGTTGACGTGTCACAGACGTATGTCTATTACACGCCCGATACGCTCGACTTCTACAAAGAGTCTTTCAATCCGTCTGAGGCCGATCGAATGGTGCTGGCCGATAGTACGGTCGATTTGTACTCCGCATGGCACAGCGATCGTATCGATCACGATAACGTTGCAGACGGTATTAAGGGCAAGTCGGCGGACAACAACGACGAGACCGGCAAGAAGGTCAATATCGCCGATGTTGCCGGTGAGCATGTGCAGATCGATTCGTATCTGAGTTACCCGCTTGGCGGCTCGGATCCTTCGGTGACTCCAAGTGAGATGTGCAAGACCATGGGCGAAAAGCTTCCCAAGGCGTTCGGGGGTAGCAATGCCGATACGATGGGTCTGTTTGTGACGCCGGCGAGCCAGTACAACAAACTGCGCCAGATGATGGGCGAGGAGCCGGTGCACATCGGTCACGACCAGTATCTGCTCACGTGTGATATGGGCGGCGAGCTGGTCGACCTGTACACCAAGTATATGGCTGGCGGCCATGCCCTTACCTTGGGCGGGCATACGCTCAAGCCCGCAACCGATAAGTCGGACGAAGATACGGCGGCCATCGCCAACTCGGCGATGGGCAGTAATCCGGGTACCGTCGTCGTTGCCGACGAGCTGTTGTCCCAACTTAATCTGCAGCCGTATTCCAGTAGCCTGCTCGTTAACTACAAACAGGGGATGGATACGACCGAGGCAGACGAGAGCATTAAATACACTGTGCTCGACAATCTGCTCGTTGACGGCAAGGAGTCGGGGTCGTGGGGAACCTTCAACAAACGCTCCGAGATGTACACGCAAGCAGCGCAAATGAATGGTCTTATTAGCTACCTAGCCATCTACATCGGCTTTGTATTGGTCGTTGCATGCGCGGCGATTCTGTCGATCCAGCAACTTTCCAACGTGGCCGACGGCAGCCGCAGCTATCGTGTGCTGGCACAGATCGGCTGTGACGACCGCCAGGTTCGCCATTCGGTGATGGCGCAGCAAGCGGTATTCTTCCTGTTCCCGCTGGCAGTGGGCCTGGCGCACTCCTTTGTGGCACTTAAGGTGATCATCGAGCTGGTGAGCATTTTCGGAAATATGAGCATCGGCGGCACCGTGGGCCTCACCTGTGCAATCTTCCTGGCGGCCTACGGCGGCTACTTCTTGGTGACCTACCTCATGAGCACCGGCATGGTACAAGCCGCCATCGCCACCCGCTACAGCGAGTAACTCGTTCAGCTTGGAATTATCGTAGGTTGAGCATAGGTCAGACACTATGACCCAATCCAGGGGCACGGAAACGACAGGAGCCCCCGCTCGTGACCGCGGGTCGGGGCTGCGACAATGTTGTTGAAGTGCCAGAGGCGCAGCCGCGCCGCAACGAGGTTGGGAGGCTCCCGTGCCTAGATATTCTATCGCCTTCGGAATGGACGTACACCTCAGGTCCACCACCGTCTGCGCGCTCGACGCGGAGACGGGCGAGGCCGTGACGAGGAGGTTCCGCGGCAACCCCTGGGGCGAGGTCGCGGAGTGGATGTCGGGCTTCCCCGGCCCGTCGCTCGCCGCCTACGAGAGCGGCTACCTCGGCTTCGCCCCGCAGAGGGAGCTCTCCGGGCTCGGCGTCGACTGCGTCGTCGCGGCCGTCTCCAAGGTCCCGAGGTCGGCGGCAGACTTCTCGTCCAAGAACGACCGCAACGACGCGGCCAGGATGGCCAAGGCGATACTGTCGCACGATATCTCCCCGGTATGGGTGCCGTCCCCCGAGATCGAGGGGCTCAGGGACCTCGCCGGGGCCCACGACGCGGCGACCGCGAGGCTCGCGGCGGCGAAGCAGCGGCTCCTGGCGTTCCTCGCCCGCCGCGGCTACGCCTACGGCGGCACGACGCCGGCCGGCAACCCCCGGAGGTACTGGACGTACGGCT
This sequence comes from uncultured Collinsella sp., assembly GCA_900555815.1. Lineage (GTDB taxonomy): Bacteria > Actinomycetota > Coriobacteriia > Coriobacteriales > Coriobacteriaceae > Collinsella. The sequence goes on along the minus strand of USMR01000043.1, from coordinate 1,736 downwards.
TCCTCAGGTGGCTCGACGGCATACACCCCGCCGACGACGGCGGCATCCGGGCGCTTGCGGCGCTGAGGAACGAGGTCGAGGCGGCCGACGAGACGCGCGACGACCTCCTCGCCGAGTACAGGGCCGCCGTCGCGGCGGGCCCCCTCTCGGCCGAGGTCGAGGCGCTCCAGTCGATCAAGGGGTGCGGGTTCGCGCTCGCCGCCGCCTTCGCGTCCGAGGTCGGCGACTTCTCGAGGTTCCGCTCCGGCAGGCAGGTGACGTCCTACTTCGGCCTCGCCCCGAAGCAGAGGTCGAGCGCGGACTCCGTGCGCCTCGGCGGGATCAGCGGGGCCGGCAACGCGCTCGTCAGGAGGTTGGCAGTCGAGGGGTCCTGGAGCTACGTCCAGGCGAGCCACCAACCGAAGCTGATGCCCAAGGGCAGCGGCGTCCCGCTCGAGGTGAGGATGCACGGGAGGAAGGGGTCCGAGCGGCTCCTGCGGCGGCGCGAGGAGATGCTCGCCAGGGGCATGCCCCAGGCGAAGGCGAACGCCGCCACCGCCGCCGAGCTCGTGAGGTGGCTGTGGGCCCTCGGCGCGATGTGCCGGGAGGCAACCGAATAGACATAGCCCCCGTCCCGGCGAGCCGGGCAGCCTTCGGGGATACCCCCGTTCTCGCTGGGCGCGCGGCAGCGGCCGCATGCGCGTAGTCAGACTTGGGGAGCCCCGCCGAAGGAGAGGATTGCGGGCCGACAGAACGGTATCCGCGGATATGAGACTGAGCCGAAGGCGTCGACGACATGCCGGGGGCGGACCGGGACGGGTTCAACGGCAGGCCCCGCCGACCGATTGCAAGCGGTCGGCGGGGCCATTGTGGCTCTTGACAGCGGATTGGGTCATATGAGCGAAAACTCGCCAGAGTGAGCAAGGTGCCTTGAAACGAGGCGGCATTGACCTTCTGGTCATGCCGCCGAAGTTGAAAGGCAGATTGCCGCTCTGGCGGGCTTGCAGCGTCGGCTGGTTACGGCGTTTGGTAAAACCGCGTAACTATAGCTCAAGTTCGTTGAGGCGCAGGATGGCCACGATATAAATCTTGAGCGCCTGCTTGAGCTGGTCCTCGTTGGCGCACTCGTTGGGGCCGTGCATCTGGCCGCCCCACGCGGGCAGCTCAAGGCCGGTCTCCTCGGGGCCAAACGACACGGCGCGGGCAAAGTTGCGCGCATACGTGCCGCCGCCCATGGCAAAGGGCTCAGCATGCTTGCCCGTAAACTCGTTATAGGTATCAATAAGCGCCTTCACGGCCGGATCGTCGGCAGACACCGAGAACGGCACCTTAGCGCGACCCAGCTGGCACGTCACGCCAAAACGGCCCACGAGCGGCTCGAGCTGCTCGCGGATGGTATCGGCACTCGTGCTGTCGGGGAAGCGCACGTCGATGACCTGCTCAATATGGCCATCCGCCACGCGGATGACGCCAGCGTTGCAGGTAAGCGGGCCAAACGCCGGACTCGTCGCATCGATACCCAGGCCGCGGCCATAGGCATCCGCATGCACAAAGGCCAGGAACTTGACGAACTCGTGCTCGGCAGGCGTCAGCAGGCGCTCATCGCGTGCACCAAACGCGTCCTCGGCCTCGCGCAGATACGCCACGATCAGGCCGACGGCGTTGATGGTGCCCTCAGGCATCGAAGCGTGGCCGCCAATACCGTGGGCGAAAATCTGCGCATGCCCGTTATCAAGCGCCGTGATCTCCAGGCGGTC
>USMR01000042.1 GCA_900555815.1 uncultured Collinsella sp. | reverse complement strand
GTGTTCATGGCGTCGATCTTCATGTTGGTGACATGGATGCCGTAGGCCGAATGATTGTCGATGGTGGTCGCGTCTTCTGAGGGGCCCTGAAGCGTGCCGTCGGCCTTGGCGACGAAGGGAATAACCGTCGGAACTTTGAACTCAACGTTGTCGATCTCGGTCCTGACCATTACTTTCGTGGTTCCAACGCGCCCGGCTGCCATAGCTGGCGTCGGGACGGCGCCCATTGCGAGCGCGAGCGCGAGCCCTGCGCCCACGACGAGCGCTCTGGCTCCGTTCATGTTCCTGGTGATGTCCATGGTCGTTCCTTTCTATTCGCCGCGGGCCGTCCCCGCGATGATTGGACGAATGCTGGTGAATTGCGTGCGGTGTCGCGTCGACCGGAAAAGCTAGTTCTCGGTTTGCTCAACCCGCACCTTGACACGTGTCGGATTGCCGTGGCTGTCGAGGGTCTTGGCATCGAGTGCCTGGATCTCGATGTACGCCTCGCCTTCTTTGATGTCGCCGGCGGGGCACGTCTCGATTGTCTTGCCGGTCTCGACCACACCGGATTCGTACATGGTCTCGTCGTTTTGGATGACGCGGAATCGCTGGGGAAATTTATTGTCTTGGACGTTTTGCACGTTGACGCGCAGCTTGCCGTCCTCCTGCAGCTGAGCGACCGGTGCGACCGAAATCGTCATCATGTTGTCGCGGACTATGGCGTCGAGCTCATCTTGGATTTCCTGACGCGTTTTGCCCTCGGCCGTCGTAACCGAAGCGCCCGCCTCGGGTACGGGCTGCGACTGCCAAGCGTATAGTCCTACGGCGACAAGGGCACAGACGATGGCCAAGCAGGCAACGATGAGCTTCTTGCGACGACCCAGGCCTGCAAAGTGGGGTGGCTTCTTCGCGCTCATGCGGCATCCTTGGCGGTATAGATGCGCGCAAAGGTGGACGGGTTCGCTCCAAAGAGCATGTGAAGTATCAGGCGGCGTGAGTAGACAAGCTCGTCGAAGTCGGGAGGGAGCTCGATGTCGTGGATATGCGCGATGCGGTGGGCGAGCGCCGAGAACGACTCGGGGTCGCAGATCACATCGGTGGTAACGTGGTAGACCGTCGTATCGGGGAATGCCTCTTCGTCGAAAGGCAGGAGATGGGGATCGTCGTCGACTTCGATGGCGATGCCGTACTGGGGCCAGTAATATGCCATGGGAACCTCCCTGCTTCTGGGGCCAAAACTTCTGTCGGTTTTGGCTGTCGATGCCGACCGTATCAGCCGTTACTTGACCAATTGCTGACCAAATGCTTGACGGATTGGCGTCTCCGCAGGTAAAAGGCGGCAAAAAATACTCCAACTTTTTTCGAGCGGCAATCGCGCGGTCAGTGACGGCGGGGCCATATGTGTTAAAAGCATCGTCTGCCGAGGAAATCCAGCCGCTCGCCGAATTGCACGAACGTAAAAATCGCCAATTATGGAGACGGTCTCGAACACGTCGACGAAACGATGCGGTAACATCTCCCTGCAAACACTGTAGTTAGCTAAAGGGGGAGTTCGCGTGTCTGTAACCATCAAACCCTTCACCGACGAGTTCGAAGAGTATGGCCGCGATGAATCTCGCGCATCGGGCGAAGCATCGAGCATCTCGTTTCCGACAACGGAAGACGAGGTCCGTGCCATTTTGGAAAAGCTCCATGCCGAGCGTGTCCCGGTAACGGTTCAGGGCGCCCGAACCGGCCTTGCCGCCGGTGCCGTGCCCCACGGCGGGCATATCCTCAATACTTCCCGTATGAATCGCTACTTGGGCCTTCGCCGCGATGAACAAGGCCAATTTTTGCTGCGCGTGGAGCCGGGCGTTGTGCTCTCGGAGCTGCGCAAGCAGCTGAGCAAGAAGGTGCTGCCGACCGCTGGTTGGGACCAGGCATCGCTTAAGGCCTACGATGAGTTTCAAGAGGCCCCCGAGCAGTTCTTTCCCACCGATCCCACCGAGGCGTCTGCCTGTCTGGGCGGCATGGCGGCATGTAACGCCTCCGGTGCCCGCAGCTACGCCTACGGCCCCATGCGCCCGCATATCACGGGACTCCACGTCGCGCTGGCTGATGGCGATTTGCTTGAGCTTCAGCGCGGCGAGGCTTTTGCCCAGGGCCGCCGCCTGTCGCTCGTGACGGCAGTGGGCCGTGCACTCGAGCTTGACCTTCCCGACTACACCATGCCCAAGACCAAAAATGCTTCGGGCTATTTCGTTGCTGACGATATGGATGCCATCGAATTGTTTATCGGTGCGTGTGGCACAATCGGCGTCATCACCGAGCTCGAGATTGCCCTGCAGGCGGCGCCTGCGGTCGTTTGGGGCGTGAGCTGTTTCTTTGACAGCGAAGACAAGGCCGTGTCCTTCACCGATTCCGTGCGTCCCGTCCTGTCCCATGCGGCTGCCATCGAGTACTTCGACGCTGGCGCCCTGGATATTCTACGTCGCCAGCGCGAGCAGTCGACGGCGTTTGCCTCGCTGCCGGCGCTCGACAAAGAGGCCAAGGTCTGTGTCTACGTGGAGCTCGACTGCGATGACGAGGCCCAGGCGACCGAGGAACTGTACCACCTGGGATGGGTGCTCGAGTTTGCGGGTGGCCGCGACGATGCGACATGGGTCGCGCGCACCGAGGTTGATCGCGAGTGCCAGCGGTTCTTCCGCCATGCGGTGCCCGAGAGCGTCAACATGCTCATCGACGAGCGTCGCCGCACGGATCCCGCCATCACCAAACTGGGCTCGGACATGTCGGTGCCCAATGCACGCTTGGCCGATGTCATCGCCCTTTATCGCCGCACGTTGGCCGAAAGTGGGCTTGAATCTGCCGCCTGGGGGCACATCGGTAACAACCATCTGCATGTGAACATTCTGCCGCGCGATGCGCAGGAATACCGCCGCGGCGGAGAACTCTTTGCCCGGTGGGCTTCCGAGGTCACGGTCATGGGCGGCGCCGTCTCCGCCGAACACGGTGTCGGCAAGATCAAGGCGGGCTTCTTGGAGACGATGTACGGTCACGAGGCCATGGTCGAGTCGGCACGGCTTAAGCTCCAGCTCGATCCTGCCGGGCAGCTGGGCCGCGGTAACCTGTTTTCGGAGAAGCTCTTGGATGAGCTCGTCCAGAAAGGGGGCGCGTGAAGATGAGCGATTTCCATATGGTGGTGTGCGTCAAGGCCGTGCCGGGAAGCACCGAGGTCAAGATGGACCCCAAGACCAATACCATCGTGCGCGATGGCAAACAGGCGGTCATTAATCCCTTTGACGCGAGCGCTTTGGAATGCGCGCTGGCGCTGAAGGACGACTTTATCGGCTTTGGCATGGATGTGCGCGTGACGGTGGTGTCGATGGGCATCCCCGCGACCGAGTCGCTGCTGCGCGACTGCATCGCTCGAGGCGCCGACGACGCGCTGCTGCTGACCGATCGCGCCTTTGCAGGTGCCGATACCCTGGCAACCACCTATGCCCTCAAGTGCGGCATCGAGGCGCTCGACGAGGACTTCGACCTGCTCATCTGCGGCAAGATGGCGGTGGATGGCGATACGGCCCAGATTGGTCCCGAGCTTGCCGGTGCCTTTGATATTCCCTGCGTGACCGACGTGAGCTGCGTGCAGAGCGCGGGCTTTACGACCTGTGGCTCGCTGGCGCTCGTTCACGGATGCGATGCCGGCGAGGAGACGGTGTACCTTGAGATGCCGTGCGCGATGACGACTGCCAAGGAGATTGGCCAGTTGCGTATGCCGAGTATTGCCGGTATCCGCGCGGCGGAGGAGGCGGACGTGCGCGTGGTCAGTGCCGCCGACGTGAACGCCGACCCCGCGCGTTGCGGTCTTGCCGGGTCGCCGACACAGGTCGTGCGCTCGTTTGTGCCCGACCGTGACCAAACGTGCGAGGCCGTTGACGGAACGGCGTCCGAGCAGGCGGCAAAACTTGCCAAGATCATCGAGGGGATGGCATAGATGAGCGGACTGATTATCGATAGCGAAGCCTGTATCGGCTGCGGTCGCTGCGTTCGCGCCTGCGCCTCGGGCGGCATTGTGGTGGAGGGCGAGCGTCCCAACCGATGCGCCCGCGTAACCGACGGCTGTATCCTATGCGGTGGGTGCGTCGACGCCTGCCCTGTCAACGCTATCTCGATCGAGTGTGACGAGGCCGCTGGTGCGGTGGACCTTGATGCATATCGAGACATTTGGGTCTTCGTGCAGACCGACGAGCACGATACGGTGACTCCCGTTGCCTATGAGCTTATGGGCAAGGGGCGCGAGCTTGCCGATGCTCGCGGCTGCCGTCTGGTGGCACTGGTCGGCATGAGCCCCGAGGGCTCGCTCGGGGACCTGGAGCATCTGGTTTGCGCGGGCGCCGACGAAGTCCTGGCCTGTCGCGACGAGCGCCTGCGCCAAAACGATGCGGAGGTCTACGCCCGCTTGATCTGCGATTTGGTAGCCGAACGCAAACCCGAGGCCATCCTATACGGTGCGACCGCTTTTGGTCGCGAACTGGCACCCGGCGTTGCCGTGCGTTTGCAGACGGGCCTTACGGCTGACTGCACCGTACTTTCGATGGATACAGAGACGGGACTGCTGCAACAGACGCGTCCGGCGTTTGGCGGCAACCTGATGGCCACCATCATTTGCCCCAACCACCGTCCGCAGATGGCAACGGTGCGCCCCGGTATCTTTAAGGCTCCCGACTTCGACTACGGCCGCTCTGGCACGATCACCCAGATATCGCTTGCGGATGATGCTAAGGCTCGTGTCGAGATCTCGATTCCCGCCGAGGAGTGGGGACAGCAGCCCTCGATCGCCAATGCCGAGCGCCTGGTCGTGGTAGGTCGCGGCATTGGTTCCAAGAAAAACCTGCCGTTGATGCGAAGGCTCGCCGAGGCTCTGGGTGCCGAGCTTGGTTGCACGCGTCCCGTCGTGGAGGCGGGTTGGCTGGAGTATCGCCACCAGATTGGCCAGACGGGCGTATCGGTTTCGCCCAGGCTTCTCGTGAGTATCGGTGTTTCGGGCGCCATCCAACATCTTGCCGGCATCGGTGGGGCGGAGTGCATTATCGCCATTAACGAGGACCCGGATGCCCCCATCTTTGGTGCTGCCCAGTACAAGGTTGTCGGCGATGCCGTCGAGGTCGTCGAGGAGCTGCTGGCCCAGCTTGAGCGCTAGGCGCGCGCCAGCCAGTCGCGCATCTCGTCCTTTAGGCGGCTCCAAGTTGCCTGCGTGGCGGGGTCGGTAAAGGGCCGCGTAATGCCAAAGGGCGCGTCGAGCAGGCGGTGGATATCGCCCTGTTCGCGCGCCAGCGCGCGGCTTGTGGGGTAGACGAGCTCAAACATAAAGCAGATGAGCCCCACCAAGTAGTCGGCCGGCTCATCGCGTTCGTCGCGTGCGACGCAGCGGTGTTCGTCAAAGGCGGCAAGCGTCGGTACCGAGAAGTGGCTTGCGAGAAATGTGTCCTCATCAACCTTGAGGATGGTGTCGACGGTGCTGTCGGCGATGGTGCGCATAATGTCGATTTTGTCGCCATCGCGCACGATATCGCAGAAGTTCCGTGTGCGGGTGTCGAGCTGTGCGGGTAGACGGAAATCGCTGTGATAGGCAATGCTTGCGCGAATCAAATCGTCTTCTGCCGGGTTGTCGATAAAGTCACGGATGTTTGTCGTGGCGGGTGCATCGGCGGGATGCTCGCCAAAGAGGACCTCGACGCCGAGCGCCGCATGGCTCATGCTCTCGGCGTCCTTAAAGGTGTCCCAGCGTCGCAGCTGTTCAAAGCGACCCATATCGTGTAGCAGGCCGCAAAGCCACGCCAGGTCAATATCCTCTGGCGTCCAGCCCTGTTCGCGCGCCATGGCATCGCATGCCTCGGCAACGTGGTACGTATGCTCGATTTTGAGTGCGATACGTGGATTAGCGGCATCGTAGGCATCGGTGTAGGTCTTGAAGGCCGCGGCAGCCCGCGTTCGATCGATAGCTGTCATAATGACTTCCTAAAAAAGCTGTGTCTTTCGATCCGGTGGCAATTGTAGGTGAACTCGGTTGCTGCTGGGCGATGATTCTGCCATGTCGTTGAATGCCATTCGGAAAGCTTGTCGGGACGAGGAACGCTATGGTGCTCAAAATCGTTAAAACCGCCTGGCCGGTGATGCTTACCTATGTTGCGATAGGCGCGCCGTGCGGAATGATCATGGGGCAGACGGGAATGGAGCCCTGGATGGTCTTTGCCCTGAGCAGCACGTTTGTGACGGGCAGCGGCCAGTTTATGATCTGCAATCTTTGGCTGGCGGGCGTATCTGCAGCATCGATCGTCGCAAGCGTCGCTGCTATCTCCTCCCGTTTCGCGCTCTATATAGGGGTGGCGTCGCGGCGCCGAATCTCGTTCCATCCGAACTTGTCGAATTTTTCACCGAGCTGGTCTATTTCTTCTGGTACCATGGTCAAACTTTACTGTAGCAAAGCGTGACGTGGGCTTTTGTTCTGCGTCAGCGGAAATGGGGGTTTCATGGCACAGGAAGCGACCGCCAGCGAGCAAAAGAAATTCAAGGTACCGCGCATCCCGGGCGACATCATGATCTATCCGATGATCGTCGGCCTTTTGCTCAATACCTTCTGCCCGCAGGTCTTTGAGGTCGGCGGCTTCTTTACGGCTGCCTGCCGCGGCGGCTCCAACACCATCGTTGCCGCGATCTTGCTGTTCGTGGGCGCCGGCATCAGCTTTAAGTCCACGCCGGGCGCCATCAAGACCGGCATCGTCGTGCTGATTCCTAAGCTTGTAGTGGCAGCCGCGCTGGGTCTGGGCGTCGCGTACTTCTTTAACGATAACT